>NZ_JBBUTF010000029.1:0-61108 GCF_038066575.1 Pseudaquabacterium rugosum
CGTTTGGGGCGCGGGCCGCCCATCCCGCCCCGTCGCCCGCACCACCCGCCCCCGCATCCCCTCCACAGCCCGGAACCCCCTCACAACACCGGCCGCAAGGTCTGCGCCGTCTCCCGCAGCAGCGGCATCAGCTGCGCCGCCACCAGCGCGTCGTCGTAGTGCTGGGTCTGCACCGTCATGCTGACGGCGCCGACACAGCGCCCGTGCCGGTCCTTCAAGGCCACCGCGATGCCGCGCAGTCCGGCGTCCAGCTGGCCCACCGTCGTCCAGTAGTCCTGGCTGCGGGCCTCCTCGATCTGCTGGCGGAAACCGGAGACATCGGTCACCGTGGCCGCCGTATAACCGATGAAATCATGGCCCTCGATCCAGCGCGCCAGCCGGGCCGGTGACATCTGCGCCAGCATCACCACCCCCGGCGTCACCACATGCGCCGGCACCCGCACCCCCACCTGGTAGCCGATCGACACATGGCGCGGCGGATTGGAGCGGGCCACGTAGACCACCTCGTGTCCGTCCAGCACGCTGACGTTCACCGTCTCCCCGCACTGCATCGACACCCGCTGGATGAAGGGCTGGACCAGCCGCGGCAGCCGCGCCGCACCCAGATAGCTCTGGCCCAGACGCAGCACCCGAGGCGTCAGCCAGAACCATTTGCCGTCGGTCGCGGCATAACCGAAGTGGCACAGGCTCAGCAGATGACGCCGCGCCGCCGTGCGTGGAATGCCGGTGCGCTGCGCGACCTCGGCCACGCTCTGCCGCGGATGGTCGTCATCGAAGGATTCGATCACCTGCAGCCCGCGGCCCAGGCCGCTGATCAGGTCGGCACGGTCGATCTCGAAGGTGCCGGGCGCTGGTTCATCCCCATCGGTGTTAACCATGAATTCGTCCGGTGATCGGTTGTCGGTATCCGATTGTCGGGCAAAGTGCGGGCCGTCCCGCATGGTGACCGACACCGCCAGTGCCTATGGTGCCGTCCCATGAGCCCGGCGCGCGCCGCCGCCGACAACGATCCAGGAGACCCCATGAAGACGATCCCGCACACCCTGATGGCCGCCGTCTGCGCGCTGGCCTTCGCCGCGCCGGCCGCCGTGCAGGCGCAGGCCATCAAGATCGCCGGCCTGTACGAGCTGTCCGGCCCCGGCGCCAGCGCCGGCACCATGTTCAAGAACGGTGCGGATCTGGCCATCAAGGAGATCAACGCGGCCGGCGGCATCCTGGGCAAGAAGATCGAGCATTCCATCTCCGACACCCAGACCAACCCCGGCGTGGCCAAGGGCCTGGCCACCAAGGCGATCGATGACGGCGCCTTCGCCGTCTTCGGCCCGGTGTTCTCGGGCTCGATCATGGTCAGCATGGCCGAGACGCAGCGCGCCGAGGTGCCCAACTTCACCGGTGGCGAGGCCGCGGCCATCACCACCAAGGGCAATCCGTACATCTTCCGCACCAGCTTCACGCAGGCCACGGCCATGCCCAAGGTGGCCCGCTACATCGTCGACGGCCTGAAGGCGAAGTCGGTGGCGGTGATGTTCGTCAACAACGACTTCGGCAAGGGCGGGCGTGACGCGATCACCCGGGCGCTGGAGGCCCAGGGCGCGAAGGTGGTGGCCGACATCTCCACCGACAGCGGCCAGGTCGATTTCTCGGCCCCCGTGCTCAAGGCCCGGAACGCCAATGCCGACGTGCTCTTCGTCTACACCAACGAGGAGGAGTCGGCCCGCGCGCTGCGCGAGCTGCGCAAACAGGGCTATGCCAAGCCCATCGTCGGCGAGACCACGCTGACCGGCCAGAAGGTGATCGACCTGGCCGGTGAGGCCGCCAACGGTGCGCTGGCCCACGTCGGCCTGACGGTGGATGCGCCCAACCCGCTGATGCTGAAGTTCAAGGCCAAGTTCTACCAGGAGACCAAGACCATCTCCGACCACAACGGCATCAAGGGCTACAGCGGCGTCTACGTGCTCAAGGCCGCCATCGAGAAGGCCGGCAAGCTCGACCGCAGGGCCGTCGCCCAGGCCATGCGCGGGCTGAGCCTGAGCGCGGCGAAGCACCCCGGCGTGCTGATGGACGTCCGCTTCGACGACAAGGGCGATCTGGATCGCGAGAGCTTCCTGGTCGAGGTGCAGGGCGGCAAGCAGGTCGTCAAGAGCGTGCTGCCGCCGCTGGCCCGCCCGTGAACGGCCGCGGCCTGCGCCGTCGCTGATCCCCGCGCGGGCCGCATGCCGCGGTCCGCTCCCCGCGCCTGTCCCCGGGACGCCCGATGACCGATTTCCTCCAACTCGTCCTCTCCGGCATGGCCACCGGCAGCATCTATGCGCTGGCCGCGCTCGGCTTCACCCTGCTGTGGCAGGCCTCCGGCACGATCAACTTCGCCCAGGGCGAGTTCGTGATGCTGCCGGCCTTCATGATGCTGGCCTTCGGCTCGGTCGGCCTGCCGCTGCCGCTCGCCTTCCTGGCCACCTGCGGGGTCGCCGTGGGCGTGCTGGGCTGGGCCTTCAAGCGTGGCATCGCCGATCCGCTGCTGCGCCACGGCCTGATGCCCATCGTGGTGGCCACCATCGGCCTGGCGATCGCCGCGCGCAACGGCGTGCGGGCCGGCTACTCGGCCGAGGCCCATCCCTTTCCCGGCCTGTTCGGTGACCGGCTGTTCCAGATCGCGGGCGTGACGGTCACGCTGGCCGACATCGGCACGCTGGTGCTGGCGCTGGCCCTGGTGCTGGCCACGCAGGCCTTCCTGCAGCGCACCGTCACCGGCCGCGCGATGCAGGCCGTCGCGCAGAACACCGAGAGCGCCACCGTGCTGGGCATCGACGTGCCGCGGATGGTGTTCTACACCTTCGCCATCAACGCGCTGCTGGCCTGTGCCGCAGCCCTGCTGGTCACGCCCACCTATCTGGCCAAGTTCGACATGGGCGAGGGCCTGGGCACCAAGGCCTTCTTCGCCGCCATCATCGGCGGCTTCAACAACAGCCGCGGCGCGCTGCTGGGCGGCCTCATCGTCGGCGTGTGCGAGAACCTGGCCGCGGCCTGGATCTCGCCGGCCTACAAGGATGCCGTCGCGCTGGTGCTGTTCATGGCCGTGATCCTGTTCAAGCCCCAGGGGCTGCTGGGCCGCAAGGTCGAACGCAAGGTCTGACGAGGCACTCCACCATGAAGAAACTTCCCCTCATGGCCGGCCTGGCGATGGCCGTGGTCCTGCTGGCCGTGCCCCCCTTCCTGAAGAACTACGGGGTCTACCTGTTCAGCTACTGGATGGTCTTCGTCATCGCGACGATGGGCCTGAACCTGACGGTTGGCTATGCCGGCCAGAAGAGCCTGGGCCATGCCGCGTTCTTCGGCATCGGCGCCTACAGCGTGGCCATCCTGATGCAGCACGGCCACAGCTTCTGGCTCGGGCTGGCGCTGGCCGTCGTCGGCTGCTTCGTCATCGGCCTGGTGCTGGGCTTTCCGGCCCTGCGCGTGCAGACCCTCTACCTGGCCTTCGCCACGCTGGGCTTCAACACCGCGGTCTGGCTGGTCATGCGCAACGAGGAGTGGCTGACCGGCGGCACCTTCGGCATCAACGGCATCGGCCGGCCGGAGCTGTTCGGCTTCAGCCTGGGCCGCGCGCTGCCCTACTACTACTTCGTGCTGGGCGTGACGGTGGTCATGGCGCTGTTGCAGTGGAAGCTGCTGTCCTCGCCCTGGGGCAAGGCCTTCACCGCGCTGCGCGACAACCCGATCAGGGCCGAGAGCCTGGGGCTGAACATCCAGGCCTACACGCTGCTGAGCTTCGCCATCGGGGCGGTCTATGCCGGCGTGGCCGGGGCGCTGTTCGCGTCGCTGGTCGAGTTCATCGAGCCGGCGCCGTTCACCGTCGGGGCCTCGATCATGATGTACCTGATGGTCGTCGTCGGCGGCCCGGGCTACTTCTTCGGGCCCTTGCTGGGCTCGGCCGTCGGCGTGCTGCTGCCCGAGTGGCTGCGCTTCGCCCAGGCCTGGTACCTGACCGTCTTCGGCGTCGCGGTGATCCTGCTGATGCTGTGGCTGCCCGGCGGACTGCTGAGCATCCCGGCCCGTCTGGCCGCCCGCCGTCAGGCCCGCGCGGCCTCGGCCGCCCGTGCCGCCGCCGCGGCCCGCATCGGAGGCTGAACCGCCATGACCCCACCCGTTCTCCAGGTGGCCGATCTGGCCAAGGCCTATGGCGCGATCAAGGCCGTCGACGGCGTGTCCTTCGAGGTCAAGCCGGGCGAGATCTTCGGCGTCATCGGGCCCAACGGCTCTGGCAAGACCACGCTGTTCAACAGCGTGCTCGGCCAGATCCGGCCCGACCGTGGCCGCATCGCGCTCAACGGCCGCGACATCACCCAGGTCTCGCCGCGGCAGCTCAACCGGCTGGGCGTCGGCCGCACGTTCCAGACGCTGCAGGTCTTCGGCCAGATGACGGTG
This sequence comes from Pseudaquabacterium rugosum, assembly GCF_038066575.1. Classification (NCBI taxonomy): domain Bacteria; kingdom Pseudomonadati; phylum Pseudomonadota; class Betaproteobacteria; order Burkholderiales; family Sphaerotilaceae; genus Pseudaquabacterium; species Pseudaquabacterium rugosum. Next base: position 4,423 of record NZ_JBBUTF010000029.1, read on the forward strand.
CGCGACAACCTGATCGTCGCCGCGCAGGAGCACCAGGGCTCGATGCTGGGCCGCCTGTTCGCCCCCGGCGATTCGGGCCTGGGCGCCCGGGCCGATGCGCTGATCGACCAGTTCCGCATCCGCCACGTGGCCCACCAGAAGGCCGGCGAGCTCAGCTACGGCCAGCAGAAGCTGGTCGACATCGCGATGGCCTTCATGAGCGAGCCGGCGCTGGTGCTGCTCGACGAACCGTGTGCCGGCGTCAATCCCAGCCTGGTCGGTGGCATCAGCACGCTGCTCAAGGCCCTCAACCGCGAGCGCCAGGGCTCCTTCGTCGTCATCGAGCACAACATGGATTTCGTGATGGACCTCTGCCACCGCATCCTGGTGATGGTCGAGGGCCGGGTGCTGGCCGTGGGCACGCCCGACGAGATCCGCGCCAACAAGCAGGTGCTCGACGCCTACCTCGGAAACTGAGGCTGCCATGATCGAGTTCGATGACGTCGTCGCCGGCTACGGCGATTTCATGATCCTCAACCACCTGAGCCTGAAGGCCGCGCGCGGCAAGATCACGCTGCTGCTCGGGCCCAACGGGGCGGGCAAGAGCACGGTGCTCAAGACGCTGTTCGGCCTGCTCAAGGTGCGCCAGGGGCGGGTGCGGCTCGACGGGCGCGACATCACCGGGGCCTCGGCCCGGCAGCTGCTGACCGAGCACGGCGTGGCCTTCGTGCCGCAGGGGCGCAACCTGTTCGGCCAGCTCTCGGTGTGGGAGAACCTGGAGCTCGGTGGCATCACGCTCGGTATGAAGACCACGCACGAGCGCATCCCCGAGGTGCTGGAGCGCTTCCCGCGGGTCCGTGAGCGCCTGCACAGCGCGGCCGCCAGCCTGTCCGGTGGCGAGCAGAAGCAGCTGGAGGTCGGCCGCGCGCTGCTGCTGCGGCCCAAGGTGCTGCTGATCGACGAGCCGTCCATCGGCCTGTCGCCTTTGGTGGTGCAGGACGTCTTCCGCCTGTTGCGCCGGCTGGCCGACGAGCAGGGCGTGACCGTGCTGATGGTCGAGCAGAACGTCAAGAGCGCGCTGAAGATGGCCGACGAGGCGATCGCGCTGGAGTCCGGCCGCCAGGTGCTGCACCGGCGCGCCGACGAGCTGCTGGCCGACCCGCACATCGAGCGCCTGTTCCTGGGCGGCGCACACACGATGGCGGCACCGGTCTGAGCGGTCGTGCAGGCGCGCAGCCCGCTGCGGCGCCGACGGCCGTGTCCCGGGCAAGGCCGGGTGCGCCGGCGTGGCGCTCAACAGGCAAAATCCGCGCTCCCTTGCCTGTCCAACCCGGCTGACGCCGCCGCTGCCATGCCCGCCTACCGCTCCAAGACCTCCACCGCCGGCCGCAACATGGCCGGCGCCCGCTCCCTGTGGCGCGCCACCGGCATGAAGGATGACGACTTCAGCAAGCCGATCATCGCCATCGCCAACTCCTTCACCCAGTTCGTGCCCGGCCATGTGCACCTGAAGGACCTGGGCCAGCTGGTCGCGCGCGAGATCGAGGCGGCCGGCGGCGTCGCCAAGGAGTTCAACACCATCGCGGTCGACGACGGCATCGCGATGGGCCACGACGGCATGCTGTACTCGCTGCCCAGCCGCGACCTGATCGCCGACTCGGTCGAGTTCATGGTCAATGCCCACTGCGCCGACGCGCTGGTGTGCATCTCCAACTGCGACAAGATCACCCCGGGCATGCTGATGGCCGCGATGCGGCTGAACATCCCCGTCGTCTTCGTCTCGGGCGGTCCGATGGAGGCCGGCAAGGTGCGCCTGGCCGTGCCGGGCACGCAGACCGTGCAGATCAAGAAGCTGGACCTGGTCGACGCGATGGTGATGGCCGTCGACAGCAAGGTGAGCGACGCCGACCTGGCCGAGGTCGAGCGCTCGGCCTGCCCGACCTGCGGCAGCTGCTCGGGCATGTTCACCGCCAACTCGATGAACTGCCTGACCGAGGCGCTCGGCCTGAGCCTGCCCGGCAACGGCACCGTGGTGGCCACGCACGCCGACCGCGAGCAGCTGTTCAAGCGCGCCGGCCGCCTGGCCGTCGAGCTGTGCCAGCGCTGGTACGAGCAGGAGGACGCCAGCGTGCTGCCGCGCTCGATGGGCTTCAAGGCCTTCGAGAACGCGATCACGCTGGACATCGCGATGGGCGGCTCGACCAACACCATCCTGCACCTGCTGGCCATCGCCCAGGAAGCCGGCATCGACTTCACGATGGCCGACATCGACCGCCTGTCGCGCGTCGTGCCGCAGCTGTGCAAGGTGGCGCCCAACACCAACAAGTACCACATCGAGGACGTGCATCGCGCCGGCGGCATCATGGCCATCCTGGGTGAGCTGGACCGCGCCGGCAAGCTGCACACCGATGTGCCCACCATCCACAGCAAGACCATGAAGGATGCGCTGGACCAGTGGGACATCGCGCGTGCGCCGTCCGACGCCGTGAAGACCTTCTACATGGCCGGCCCCGCAGGCATCCCCACGCAGGTGGCCTTCAGCCAGGCCACCCGCTGGCCCAGCCTGGACACCGACCGCGCCGAGGGCTGCATCCGCTCCGGTGAACACGCCTTCAGCCAGGAAGGCGGCCTGGCCGTGCTGCGCGGCAACATCGCGCTCGACGGCTGCGTGGTCAAGACCGCCGGCGTGGACGAATCGATCCTGGTGTTCGAAGGCTCGGCCTACGTGACCGAATCGCAGGACGAGGCCGTGGCCGACATCCTGGCCGACAAGGTCCAGGCCGGCGACGTGGTGATCGTGCGCTACGAAGGCCCGAAGGGCGGCCCCGGCATGCAGGAAATGCTCTACCCCACCAGCTACATCAAGAGCAAGGGCCTGGGCAAGGCCTGCGCCCTGCTGACCGACGGCCGCTTCTCGGGCGGCACCTCGGGCCTGTCGATCGGCCACTGCTCGCCGGAAGCGGCGGCCGGCGGCGCCATCGGTCTGGTGAAGACCGGCGACAAGATCCGCATCGACATCCCCCAGCGCAGCATCAACCTGCTGGTCAGCGATGACGAACTGGCGCGCCGCCGCGCCGAGCAGGACGCCAAGGGCTGGAAGCCGGCCCTGCCGCGCCCGCGCCAGGTGTCGGCCGCGCTGAAGGCCTATGCGCTGCTGGCCACCTCGGCCGACAAGGGCGCGGTGCGCGACCTGTCCCGCCTGCCGGACTGATCCGGTCCTGCCGCCCCGCCCCGGGGCGGCTTCGCGAGCGCAGGGGCCGCCGCATGCCGTGTCAGGCCGGCATGCGGATCGGGCGCCCGTCGACGGCGGGTTTTCCCTGTGGGCCGCCCGTACGCATGTTGCTGCCATGTGAGTGGTCGTTGCCAACTCGATCACGTGGCCTGTGGCGGTCCCCCGCGGTCACGGGGGGAACTTCCCCGAAATCAGCCCCGGATACTGGTCCTCGGCCCTGCATCTGAAGGGCCGCACAACCGGTCCACGACGGGCCGTTTGTGTCTATCTCCTCATTTTGGACGTTTGCGGACATGGGCCCCGGGCCATGCCCGTCACCGGCCCGGCCGCGTCCCGAGTGCCCACAGCTCCACCTGCATCCGGAGAAGACTCCATGACCCTGTCCCTGCGCGCCTTCCTGTCGTCCCCCGCCGTCCTGCGCTCCAGCCTGGCGGCCCTGGCCCTCGTGCCGGCCATCGGCCACGCCGCCGGCACCTTCGTCATCGATGGCGGCAACGTGCTGTCCGACAGCGTCGGCCTGAACGCGGATGCCAACCATGTGCTGTCGGGCACCGGCTCGGTGGCCATCGGCGGCGGCACCACCGTCGGCGTCAACTGGACCTCGACCCAGAGCGGCCTGCTGGAAGCCCCGGCCGCGCTGTACGACTTCGGCCTGTTCTGGGGCTCGGGCTCGTCGGCGGCCATCATGTCGCCCTTCGTCGGCGACGCCACCTCCGCCCGCAATCCCAGCTTCGCGCTGACGCTGGACTTCAGCCAGGGCCTGAACGGCCTGACGCTGACCGACCGTGCGCACTGGATGTCCGAGTACGCGACCTGGACCATCAGCTGGACCGGTGCGTCCTCCAGCGGCACCTGGACCACCAACGCCACCGCGCCGTGGACCGAGGCCTATGTCGGCAGCAGCGCGACCCAGGTCGCTGACGGCGCCTTCGCGTCCGGCACCGCCATCCGCTTCGACTACGACGGCGTCCAGGCCAACAACGGCCTGAACAACTACAACTTCTCCGACTGGACGCTGGCGCTGCCGGACAACGTCACCTCGGTGACGATCCAGGCCGACTTCGCCGTGCCGGCCTCGACCTTCATCGGCGCTCTGCCGGACCTGGGCGCGCTCACCTACCGCAGCCACATCGGCTATGACGAGGTGGCGCTGAACTTCGACAGCGTCAGCGTCGCGGCCGTGACGGCCGCGGTGCCCGAGCCGGGCAGCTACGCGCTGATGCTGGCCGGCCTGGGTCTCGTGGGCGCCGTCGCCCGCCGTCGTCGCGGCTGATCGGACGCGGTCGGTGCGGGGGCGTGTCGCGTCCGCACCGGCCGGCTGACGGGCGCGGGCACGCCCCTGCGGTTTCTGGGATGGGTGGGCGGCGACGGCCTGGGGCAAGATCCGCCTCCCGGGTTTTCACGGATCTTCACCCCTCCTCACCATGGCGCAACGATCTGAACGCCGGGCCCGCGGGCCCACGCTCCCGCCACCGGCGGCAGCCGCGACCACGGATCCCGCCGCGCGGGTGTTCGACGAGTTCGAAAGCCTGCGCGGCATCGCCGCGCTGCTGGTGGTGCTCAACCACGTGCCGGCCTGGAATCCGCAGCTGTACGCCATCGGCTTCGTGCGGCAATCGGGGCTGATGGTGGATCTGTTCTTCGTGCTGTCGGGCTTCATCATCCACACGGCCTATGCGCGGCGCCTGCGCACCGGCCGTGAGCTGGCGGGCTTCATGGCCAACCGCTTCGCCCGCCTGTACCCGCTGCACCTGGTCACGCTGCTGTTCTTCGGGGCCATCGAGCTGGCGCGGCAGAACAGCGGCGCGCTCGGCATGGTCCGCCAGAACGCCGGCCTCTACCAGGACGCCACGGTCGGCGTGTTCATCGAGCACCTGCTGCTGCTGCAGGCCATCCCGCCGTTCCACGACATCCTGACCTTCAACAGCCCGTCCTGGTCGATCGGGGTGGAGTTCTACACCTACCTCCTCTTCGGGGTGACGGTGCTGGGCCTGGGCCCGCGCGCCCACCGCGTGTTCGTTCTCCTGGTGCTGGCCTCGCTGGCGGTGCTGATCAGCGGCGTCTGGCCGGTCAGCCACTGGTTCCTGCGCGGGCTCTGCGGTTTCATGACGGGGGCCCTGGTGGCCCGCTGGTGGGCCTCGTACCCGCGGGCGGGGCGCCCGGCGCCTGCCACGGTGCCGGCCTGGGCCTCCGAGCTGCTGCTGGTGGCCATCGTCGGCGTCCTCGCGCTGGCCGACCGCCTGCCGCCGACCTGGCCCGGCCTGCTGGTGATGGCCCTGACCGTGGCCTACGTGGCCTGCGCGCTGGGCCGCCGTCCGGGTGCCCCCGGGCCCTTGGCGCGGCTGATGCGCACGCGGCCGCTGATGTGGCTGGGCACGCTGTCCTTCACCTTCTATCTGCTGCACGGGCCGGTGTTCTGGGTGATGAACAACCTGGCCCGGCATGCGCTGAAGTGGCCCGAGGCGCTGGTGGCCGGCAGCTGGAAGCCGCAGGCCACGGTGGCCGGGGCCGCGGGCTGGACGCTGCTCTCGCTGGCCGTGATGCTGGCGGTCAGCCATGCGGTCTGGCGCGTGTACGAGGTGCCGGCCCGCGAGGCGATCCGGCGCTGGGCGGCGCGACGTCTCGGGCGCGCCCAGGCGCCGGCTTGAGCGCGGGGGCTGTCCTGCCCGCGGTCAATCATCGGACAATTGCGCCTTTTGCCGCTTGTCCACCGACATGACCTTGCAACAGCACCCCATCGGGCTCATCGGCCTGGGTGTCATGGGCCGCAACCTGGCCCTGAATCTGGCCGACCACGGCCACACCGTCGCCATCTGGGACCGTGATCCCGAGGCCATCACCCGCGCCGTGGCGGCGCAGCCCGAGGGCCGGCTGGCCGGCGCGGCCACGCTGGCGGACTTCGTCGCCGCGCTGGCACGCCCGCGCCAGGTGCTGCTGATGGTCAATGCCGGCGCGCCGGTCGATGACGTGATCGCGCGCCTGCAGCCGCTGCTGGAGGCCGGCGACGTGATCATCGACGGCGGCAACAGCCTCTACACCGACACCGAGCGCCGCGCCGCCGCCCTGGCGGCCGTCGGTCTGGACTTCGTCGGCGCCGGGGTGTCCGGCGGCGAGGAGGGCGCGCGCAAGGGCCCGGCCATCATGCCCGGCGGCCCGGCCGCGGCGCTGGCCCGGCTGCAGCCGCTGTTCGCCTCGATCGCCGCGCGCGTCGACGGCGAGCCCTGCGTGACGCCGGTGGGCCCCGGCGGCAGCGGCCACTACGTGAAGATGGTGCACAACGGCATCGAGTACGGCGACATGCAGCTGATCTGCGAGGCCTACGCGCTGCTGCAGGCCGCCGGCTTCGACACCGACGCGATGGCCGCGGTCTTCGCCGGCTGGAACGCCGGCCCGCTGCGCAGCTACCTGATCGAGATCACCGCCGCCATCCTGGCCCAGCGCGATGCCGAGACCGGCACACCGGTGGTCGACCTCATCCTCGACAAGGCCGGGCAGAAGGGCACCGGCCAGTGGACGCTGGTCAACGCCGCCCAGCAGGCGGTGGTCGTCAGCGTGATGGGCGCGGCCGTCGATGCCCGCGTGCTGTCCTCGCGCAAGGACGCGCGGGTGGCGGCCAGCGCGCGGCTGCAGGGGCCGCCGCCCATGCTGGCCGTGCCGCCGGCCGAGCGAGCGGCCTTCGTCGAGCGCCTGGGCCAGGCGCTGTACGCGGCCAAGATCATCAGCTATGCCCAGGGCTTCGACCTGCTGCGCACGACCAGCGAGCAGCGCGGCTGGCAGCTGGACCTGGGCGCCATCGCCCGCATCTGGCGCGGCGGCTGCATCATCCGCGCGCAGTTCCTCTCGCGCATCACCGAGGCCTGCGCGACGGTCGACGGCGCCGCGCCGGTGGCCCATCTGCTGGAGGCGCCGTACTTCGCCCAGGCGCTGAACACCGCCCAGGGCGCCTGGCGCACGGTGGTGGCGCAGGCGGTGACGGCCGGCGTGCCGGTGCCCGCGCTGTCGGCCGCGCTGGCCTACCTCGACGCCAGCCGCAGCGCCCGGCTGCCGGCCAACCTGCTGCAGGCCCAGCGCGACTTCTTCGGCGCCCACACCTACGAGCGGGTGGACCGCCCGGCCGGCCAGGCCTTCCACACGCTGTGGCCGGCGGTCCAGGGCTGAGGGCGGCGCGGCGGGCGGTGCCCGCCCGCTTCAGTCGGCGCGGATGCCGCCCTTGTCCACCACGCCGGCCCACAGCTGGCGCTGCTGGGCGAAGAAGCGGCTGAACTCGACCGGGCTCATGGTGCGCACCTCGGCCCCCTGGCCGACCAGCTGCGCGCGGATGGCCGGCGAACGGATGATGCGCACCACCTCGGCCGACAGCGTCTTCAGCGCCTCGGCCGGGAAGCCGGCGGGCGCCAGCAGGCCCTGCCAGGTGCCCGACTCGAAGTCCTTGACGCCCTGTTCCGCCAGCGTGGGCACCTGGTTGACCAGCGGCATGCGGGTGGATTTCGACACCCCCAGCAGCTTGAGCTTGCCCGACTGCACGTGCGGCAGCGTGGCCAGCATGCCGTTCATCAGCACCTGGGTCTGGCCGGCGATGGTGTCGCTGATGGCCTGGGCGCCGCCCTTGTACGGGATGTACTGCCACTGGGCGCCGGTGGCCTGCGCCACCGCCACGCCGGCCACGTGCGGCGCGCTGCCCATCGCGGTGACGGCGAAGTTCAGCGGCTCGCGCCTGGACAGCTCGACCAGCTCCTTGAGCGAGTTCGCCTTGACCGACGGATGCACCACCAGCAGGTGCGGCGAATAGGCCAGCATGGTCACGCCCTGCAGATCCCGCGACGGATCGAAGGGCATGCGCTTGTAGACCGACGGCGAGACCGCCAGCGCGCCCACGTCGCACAGCAGCAGCGTGTGGTCGTCGCGCGACTTGGCCACCAGATCGGCCCCGGTGTTGCCGTTGGCGCCGGGCTTGTTCTCGATGACCACCGGCTGCTTCAGCGCCTCGGACAGCGGCTGGGCGATGGCCCGCGCGATGATGTCCGACGAGCCGCCGGGCGGGTAGGGCACGACCAGGCGCAGCGCCTGGGTCGGCCAGGTGGCGCCGGCGGCCCGGGCGGGCGCCAGCGCGCCGAGGCCCGTCAGGCCGGCCAGGCCCGCCAGGCCGGCGGAGTGGATCAGGGTTCGGCGGGTGGGGGAGGGACGGGTCATCTCGAGACTTTCCTGAAGCTGCGGCGGGCGTCGCGCGGGACGCCCGGCCCCCGGCCGTCAGGGCCTGGGCGGTGCGAGGGGATCCGGATCAGCCGGATGTTGGTCATCGTACAACGAGGGTGATCCTGCGTCATGAGGGCTTGTGCCAAGCTGTGGTGAGGCCTCGAATTTCGGGTAACTACCAGGGGTGAGGGCCGGCGCCGAACGCTAGATTGCGGGTTTTGTCATATGACAACTGACATCGTGGCGGCCGCCGCCGCGTGCAGTGGTCGATCCTGATCCCCCCGCTTCCGGAACATCGCCATGGCCCTCCACCGCCGAACCCTGCTGTCCTCCCTCGCCGCCGCGGGCGTGCTGCTCGCGCAGGCGCCCCTCGCCCAGGCCCAGGCGGCCTGGCCGGCGGCCCAGCCGATCAAGCTGGTCGTGCCCTTCGCCGCCGGCGGCACCAGCGACATCCTGGCGCGCCTGATCGGCGAGCGTCTGGGCGTGGCGCTCAAGCAGACCGTCATCGTCGACAACAAGGCCGGGGCCGGCGGCGTGCTGGGCGCCGACCAGGTGGCCAAGGCCGCCCCGGACGGCTACACCATCCTGCTGGGCACCATCGCCAGCCACGCGATCAACCCGGCGATGCGGGCCAAGATGCCCTATGACGCGATCAAGGACTTCGCGCCCGTCGTGCTGCTGGGCAGCATCCCCAACGTGCTGCTGGTCGGCGCCAACCAGCCTTACAAGGACGTCAAGGAGCTGATCGCCGCGGCCAAGGCCAAGCCCGACCAGATCCAGTTCGCCAGCTCCGGCCAGGGCAGCTCGCAGCACATGTCGGGCGAGCTGTTCAAGCTGATGGCCGGTGCCGATCTGGCCCACATCCCCTACAAGGGCTCGGGCCCGGCGATCCAGGACGTGATCGGCCACCAGGTGCCCTCCAGCTTCGAGACCGTGACCGTCGCGCTGCCGCACATCCAGAGCGGCAAGGTGCGTGCGCTGGCCGTCACCACCGCCACCCGCTTCCCCGGCCTGCCCCAGGTGCCGACGATGCAGGAGGCCGGCGTGGCCGGCTTCGAGGTCGCCAGCTGGCAAGGCCTGTGGACGCCGGCCGGCACGCCGGCGGCCATCGTCACGCGGCTGAACCAGGAGGTGCAGAAGATCCTGGTCCAGCCCGAGGTCAAGGCCAAGCTCGACACCCTCGGCCTGGCCCACAAGGACAACTCGCCGCAGCAGTTCGCCGACTTCAACCGGGCGGAGCTGGCCAAGTGGCAGCGCGTGGCGCGCGAGGGCAAGGTGTCGTTGACCGACTGATTCGCGGGCCGGGGTCGGCATGCCGGCGGGCCCGGCACGTGGCCGACGGCAGGCGGGTGGCTGACGGCTGACGGCTGACCCGGGGCTGTCCCCGCTTTCCGGGGTTGCATCACGGTGCTTCGGGCCGTGGGCTGGTGGGGGCACCGACATCGGCCTAGCATGGGCCGCATGGCTGTCACCTCTGCTCGACACGAGGCCGCGCCCGCGGCCGCGTCGGATGTCCCGGTCGCCCGCGTGGCGCCGGTCCCCGGTTCCGGGCCGTGCGGCCGGCCGTCCCGCGTGGCCGTCATCGGCGCCGGGCTGGCGGGCTGCACGCTGGCCCGCGCACTGGCCGATGCCGGCCACGACGTGACGGTGCTGGACAAGGCGCGCGGTCCGGGTGGCCGGCTGTCGACGCGGCGCGTCGAGCCCCAGGGCTGGACCTTCGACCACGGCGCCGTGGCCCTCGGCGCACGGGCGCCGGCCTGGCGTCAGGCCCTGGCCGGCTGGGCGGCGCAGGGGGCCGTCGCTGCCTGGTCGCCGCGGCTGGCGCCTGACAGCGTGCAGCCGCTCGATGGCGCCGCGCTGTGGGTCGGCCTGCCCGGCATGGCCGGGCTGTGCCGCCATCTGCTGCACGGCCAGACGGACGCCCGGCCGCTGGAGCTGCTGGCCCGCCACCAGGTGCTGGCGCTGGAGCGCGATGCCGACGGCCGCTGGTGGTTGCCGGTGCAGCGCGACGAGGCCGCGCCGCTCGACGGCGAGGCCCGCGCCGCCGCCTTGCCGCAGGCCCCGCGCTGCGGCCCCTACGACACCGTCGTGCTCAGCCTGCCGCCGGCCCAGGCCGCCAGCCTGCTCGATCCCTGGCGCGCCGACTGGGCGCACGAGGCCCGCAGCACCGTGCTGCGGCCGGCCTGGTCGCTGATGGCGGTGGTCGACGACGGGCCGGACGCACCGGACTGGGCCCTGGCCTGGCCGGCCGACGGGCCGCTGGCCGTGCTGGCCCGCGACGATGTCAAGCCCGGGCGCGCGATGCATCCCGGCCAGCAGCGCTGGGTGATCCAGGCCACCGCCGACTGGAGCGCCCAGCATCTGGCCGACCGGCCCGAGGCGGTCGCCGACGCGCTGGTGGCCGCGGCCGGCCGCTGGCTGGGGCCGCGCCGGTGGCTGCACACGTCCGCCCACCGCTGGGCCTACGCCACGTCGGTGCGCGCGATGGTCAGCCCCGAGCGCCGCGCCCGCTGGGACGCCGCGCTCGGCCTGGGCCTGTGCGGCGAGGCGCTGGGCGGTGGCGGTGCCGAGGGGGCCTGGGCCTCGGCCCAGGCGGCCGCGGCGGTGTCGGGGGCGGCGGGCAGCTGACGCGTCAGGGCCGGGCCCGCCGCGGGCCCGTGCGGCGGCGGTTCGGCCCCGGCGGCGCTCAGACCGCCCGTGCGCTGCTCTCCCGCTCGATGATGGCGAAGCCGAGGTCCACCCGCCGCGGCTCGACGCTCTGGCCGGCGCAGCGTGCCAGGAGCATGCGGGCGGCCTCGTGGCCGATGGCCGCGCCGTCCACCCGCACGGTGGTCAGCGCGGGCGCCAGATGGGCGGCGAAATCGGCATCGCCGAAGCCGATCACCGCCAGCCGGCCGGGCACGTCCAGCCCCCGCGCGCGGGCCTCGATCAGCACGCCGTGGGCCAGGCCGTCGGAGCTGCAGACCACGACGTCGAGCGCCGGATCCTGCGCCAGCAGCCGGCCCAGGGCCTCCCGGCCGGCCTGCAGCGAGCTGGGCGCCGGCACCTCGGCCAGCGCCACCGGCGCGCCCCAGGCCGCGACGAAGCCCTGGCTGCGGCGGCGCGCGCGCTGGTCGTCGGCACCGGCCACGCCGACGTGGCTCCAGCCGCGGGCGCGGACATGCCCGGCCACCGCCCGGCCGACGGCCGCGTGCGAGAAGCCGACCTCCATGTCGGCCGGGGCGGCGTCATCGCCGAGGTCCCAGGTCTCGACCAGCGGCACGCCCTGGCGCAGCAGGCGCTGCAGCGCCGGCCCGCGCGCCAGCAGCCCGGCACTGACGATGCCGTCGACGCGGCGGCGCAGCATGGTCTCCAGCAGCGCCGGCTCGCGCGCCCGGTCGTAGCCGGTCTGGCCCAGGATCAGCTGGTAGCCGGCGGCCTCCAGCGATTCGGTCAGGGCCTGGATCGTCGGCAGGAACTGCGGCACGGCCAGCACCGGCACCAGCGCGGCCACCGTCATGCTGCGCGCGGACTTCAGCCCGCCGGCCAGCAGATTGGGCACGTAGCCCAGCGCGTCGGCCGCCTCGCGCACCTTGGCCTGGGTGGCCGGCGTGACCTTCTGCGGCTGGCTCAGCGCCCGCGAGGCGGTGATCACCGACACCCCGGCCAGGCGGGCGATGTCGTGCAGCGTGGCGGGGCGCTGGCGGGGCTGGTCGGTCATGGTGGGCGAAGAGGCGCGGGGCAGGGACGAGGGGCCTGCGGGCGCAGGGCTGCAGGGCGGCGCGATTATCGATGCCCGCTCCCGGCGGGCCGACAGCGGGTCGGCCACGTTGTGGAGTGCGGATGACATCGTTATCATCCGCGCCGTTCGCGGCTGTTCGATGCCGCTGCCCGACCGAAAGAGCCCGCCCATGCCCGCCGCCGCCCCGATCCTGATCCGCATGCATGCCGACGACAACGTGGCCGTCGTCGCCAACGACGGCGGCCTGCCGGCCGGCACCGCCGTGCCCGACGGCCTGGCGCCCGGCCAGCGCGCCGGCCTGGTGCTGCGCGAGGCGGTGCCGCAGGGCCACAAGGTGGCGCTGGTCGACATCCCGGCCGGCGCCGCCGCCCGCCGCTACGGCGTGGACATCGGCTACGCGACCGAGGACCTGGTCGCCGGCCGCTGGGTCCACGAGCGGCTGCTGAGCCTGCCGGCGGCCGCCGGCCTCGAAGGCCTGCCGATCGCCACCGCGCCGCGGCCGGACTGGACGCCGCTGGACGGCCACACCTTCGAGGGCTACCGCAATGCCGACGGCTCGGTGGGCACGCGCAACCTGCTGGCCATCACCCAGACCGTGCAGTGCGTGGCCGGCGTGGTCGACGTGGCGGTCGAGCGCATCCGCCGCGAGCTGCTGCCGCGCTATCCGAACGTCGACGGCGTGGTGGCGCTGGCCCACGGCTATGGCTGTGGCGTGGCCATCGACGCGCCCGATGCGGTGATCCCGATCCGCACGCTGCGCCATCTGGCGCGCAACCCCAACTTCGGCGGTGAGGTGATGGTGGTCAGCCTGGGCTGCGAGAAGCTGCAGCCCGAGCGCCTGCTGCCGGCCGGCAGCCTGCCGATCCAGGCCGTCGGCCAGGCCGCGCCGACGCCGGCCGGCGCCGAGCCGGGCCTGGACGTGGTCTGCCTGCAGGATGCGCAGCACGTGGGCTTCGGCAGCATGGTCGCGTCCATCCTGCGCCAGGCCGAACAGCACCTGGAGCGCCTGAACCGCCGCCGCCGCGAGACGGTGCCGGCCAGCGAACTGGTCGTCGGCGTGCAGTGCGGCGGCAGCGACGCGCTGTCGGGCATCACCGCCAATCCGGCGGTCGGCTACTGCACCGACCTGCTGGTGCGCGCCGGCGCCAGCGTGATGTTCTCCGAGGTGACCGAGGTGCGCGACGGCATCGCCCAGCTGACCGCCCGCGCCGAGACGCCGGCCGTGGCCGAGGCCATGATCCGCGAGATGGCCTGGTACGACGCCTATCTGCAGCGCGGCAGCGTCGACCGCAGCGCCAACACCACGCCCGGCAACAAGAAGGGCGGGCTGTCGAACATCGTCGAGAAGGCAATGGGCTCGATCGTCAAGTCGGGCTCGGCGCCGATCCGCGGCGTGATCGCCCCTGGCGACCGCCTGGTCGAGCGCGGCCTGAACTACTGCGCGACGCCGGCCAGCGACTTCATCTGCGGCACGCTGCAGCTGGCCGCCGGCATGAACCTGCACGTCTTCACCACCGGCCGCGGCACGCCCTACGGCCTGGCCGAGTGCCCGGTGATCAAGGTCGCCACCCGCAGCGATCTGGCGCGCCGCTGGCATGACCTGATGGACGTCGATGCCGGCGCCATCGCCGAGGGCACGCAGACCATCGAGGAGGCCGGCTGGGCGATGTTCCGCCTGATGCTGGAGGTGGCCAGCGGCCGCCAGCAGACCTGGGCCGAACGCCACGGCCTGGCCAACGCGCTGGTGCTGTTCAACCCGGCGCCGGTGACCTGAGAACGCATCGGCCACACCCGCTGGACGCGCCCTGACGCGTCCAGACGTGCCGCTCGGGCGTGGCCGATCCCTGCACGGGTTCCGCGGCCGGGCAGCGGCTGGCTGCGCAGGGCATCGGCGTAGCGCCATCCCATCGGCGCCGTCGGCGCTCCGGCCCGCACAATCGGCCGATGCACGCCACCGATCCCGTCACCCCGCCGAGTCTGCCGAGCCTGCCGGCGCCCGACCCCACCGCCCTGGCGGCGATGCCGGGTCTGGTCGCCTTCATCCTGGAGGCCGACGGCCTCAAGCGCGTGCTGCGGCAGAACCGCCCGCTGGGCACCGAGCGGCAGGAGAACAGCGCCGAGCACAGCTGGCAGATCGCGCTGCTGGCGGTGGCGCTGGCGCCGTACGCGGCCGAGCCGGTGGACCTCGGCGCCGTGGTCGAGATGCTGCTGGTGCACGACCTGGGCGAGATCGACGCCGGTGACGTGCTGCTGTATGCCGACACCGACTGGGCCGCGCAGAAGGCGGCCGAGCGCACCGGCGTGCAACGCCTGTGCGCGCTGCTGCCGCCGGCGCGCGGCGCCCATCTGCTGGCACGCTGGGAGGCCTTCGACGCCGGTCAGACCGCCGAGGCCCGCTTCGCCCACGCGCTGGACCGCGCGATGCCGGCGCTGCTGAACCTGGCCGGCGGCGGCGTCAGCTGGCGCGCCCACGGTGTGCGCCACGCGCAGGTGATCGCCCGCGTCGGCCCGCCGGTGGCCGCCGGCTGCCCGGCGCTGTGGGCCCATCTGCGCGCCCAGCTCGATGCGGCGCAGGCCGCGGGCTGGTTCGGGATCGAGGCCGCGGAGCGCCCGGGCGCTTGAGCGACTGGCGGCCGGTGGTCGGGTGGCGGGGGCGCCGGCCCCGGCTCGGCCCGTGCCCGTGCTCGTGCCCGTGCCCGTGCCCGGCCCGGCTCAGCCCGTGTGCCGGCCTGGCGACCGGCCCGCCGGGCCTCAGCCGCCGGTCTCCAGACCGAGGGCGCGCAGCAGCGGTGCCGCCACCCAGGCCCAGGTCGCCGCCCAGGCGGCCGTGCCGATGGCCGCCGTCCAGGCCAGTGCGCCCACGCCGGCCACGGCCGCCAGGATCACGGCCAGGCCGTCGCGGAAGGCCAGGCCCAGGCCCAGCAGCACCAGGGCCAGGGCCGGCAGCACATTGCCCAGCGGGATCGGCAGGAAGATCAGCGCGCCCATCAGGCCGACCTTGGGCGCCAGCAGGCTGCGGCTGGCCCGCGGGCTGGCCAGCAGCCCCAAGCGCGGGCGGGCCAGGCGTTCGGCCAGCGCGTAGCAGCGCGCGAGCAGGCGCAGCACCCGCTGCGCCCAGGGGCCGGAGAGCTCGCAGCGGGCGACCCGCGGCGGCAGCGGCGCGTGGCCCTGACCGCGCCACATCGCCAGCGCCAGCAGCATCAGCGCCAGCCCGAAGACGTTGCCCACGCCCGGCACCGGCAGCACGCAGGGCACCGACAGCAGCACCAGCAGCGAGCTGGCCGCCGCCGGGCCGTGCAGCGCCGCCAGATCGCCCAGCGTCACCGGCCGCTGGCCGCACAGCGCATCGGCGGCGAGGTTCAGGCGCCGGTGCAGCGGCAGGCCGGGGCCGCAGGGCTCGGGGGGCGGGGTGTGCAGGGCGGGCTCCGGGGTCATCGTCGGTCGTCAGTTCCAGTCTGCGGACGCGGTGTGACCGGCGGATGACCCGGGCGGTTCCGTGGCCGGGGTCCGCTGCGGTCCGGCGATCGGGGTGCCCGGGTCGCCCGCCGTGGCGGACGGCATGCTCGGCGGTGTGGCGGTGTGGCGGTGCGGTGCGGTGCGGTGGCGGTGGCGGTGGCGGTGGCGGTGGCGGTGGCGGTGGCGGTGGCGTGGCGGTGGCGTGGCGTGGCGTGGCGTGGCGTGGCGGCGGCGCCTGGCCGCCACCTCAGCGCAGCCAGACGCGCCCGCGTGCCGCGTCGACCACCAGCGCCCCGCCGGCGACGAAGGACGCGCCGAGCTGGGCCGCCGGCTGGCGCCAGGTGCCGATGCCGCCGCACACGGCCGCGGCGGCCGGCGTGCGCTTGACGAACAGCGTGACCTCGCGCGGGCCGCGCTGCACCGGGCGGCCGTCGACATCGACGAAGGCCACGCCGGCACCGGCGCTGGCACCGGCGCGGGGGCCGGCGGCCGGCGCCAGCTGCCAGGCGTCGATGCGCTCGCTCACGCCGGCCACGCAGGTGCTCAGTTGCAGCGCGATGTCGGGCCGCGGCCGCAGTGCGACGCCGGCCGTCCGCAGCGCGTCGAACAGCGCGCCGTTGATGTTGATCGCGCCGGGCTGGCGGCTGTCGTCGTAGCCGGTGTCCAGCTGGGCCGGCACCGTCAGCGGGCCGATGCGCAGTGGCACGGTCGGGATGTTGCCGCAGCCCGGGCCGCCGTCGGCCGGGCAGCTCAGGGTGCGGGCGTCGCTGGCATAGGCGCCGGCGGTCGACAGCGCGGCGAAGCCGGCGGCCCGCAGGGCCGCGTCGCCGCAGCCGCGGCCGGCCGGGGCGCGCCAGAGGCTGGCGCCGGCATAGTCCAGCGTCCAGGTGGCCGAGGACAGGAGGTCGGTGCCCAGCACGCCGGCCTGGGCCAGTGGCCAGCCGCCGGCCGCGGCGGCGGCGCGCGCCTGCACGGCCGGCGCCGGCTGGGGCTGCAGCCGCACCGGGTCCCAGGGGCCGAAGAAGACGAAGCCGGCCCACAGGTCCGGCTGGCCGGGCAGCGGTTCGGGCGCCGGCTGGCCCTCGGCCACGCCCTGGAAGTTGCCCGGCGTGATCGTGCTGAGCGTGGCGCCGAAGTCCAGCACCATCTGCCCCTGGCGCCCGCCGACGCTGACCAGCACGTAGGGCATCTGGCTGGCCACGCTCAGGGGCTGGCGCTCGCCCAGGCAGGCGTGCAGCGCGGCCGGCAGCGGGCCCGGGCCCGGGCGCGGTGCGGGCTGGGCGCTCACCTGCGGGACGCCGAGGGCGGTGGCCGCGAGGGTGGCGGCCATGATCCGGACGGCCGTGAACGGTGAGACCGTGAGGTGTGCGGCCATCAGGCGTGCGGCGGCGGACCGGGCGGGGCAGGCGAGGCGGCTCATGGGCGTCGGGTCGTCGTCATGCGGCCGCCGCGGCGGCGGATCCGCGGCCGGACAGGCCGCGCGCTGCGGGCCTGGCGCGGTCGAGGGGCAGGGCATCACGTGGCGGCCAGGCGCTCGGCCAGGCCGTCGAGGCGGCCCTCGCGCAGGGTCGGCCGCAGCGGAGTCAGGTCGATCGGCCGCTGCAGCAGGCGCACGAAGAGCTTGGCACTGCCCGGCGGGCCGACGTAGAGCCCGCCGACCAGCTGGCCCTGGCGCAGCACCAGGCGCCACCAGGCGCCGTCGGCGGCGTTGTCGCCGGCGGTCCAGGTCTCGTCACCGGGGCGGCCGGTGGTCTCGCCGCTGCTGCACACGGCGATGCCCTCGCTCTTGAGCTGCAGCACGTGGCGCGGGCTGCTGTAGTCCTGCGGCAGGCCGATCAGGGTGGCCACCGCGCAGTGCGCCTGGGCGGTGGCGATCGGCCACAGGCCGCGGGCGGTGCCCGGCAGGTCGGCCACGTCACCGACGGCCAGGATCTGCGGGTCGGTGGTCTGCATGTGCTCGTCGACCAGCACGCCATGGCGGCCCATGGCCAGCCCGCACTGCTCGGCCAGGAAGGTGTTGGCGCGGATGCCGAGCGCGGCCACGTAGAGGTCGGCCTGCACGCGCGGACCGTGGCTGAGCCAGGCCGATTCGATGCGCTGCGGCGTGCCCTCGAAGCGGGTCACCTCGGTGCCGGTCAGCACCTGCACGCCCTGCATCTCGAGCCAGGTCTGCACCCGCTGCGCGCCCGGGCGGTCGAGCTGCTCGTTCATCAGCCGGTCGGCGCGCTGCACCAGCGTGACCTGCAGGCCGGCGCGGCACAGGGCCTCGGCCGCCTCGATGCCGAGCACGCCGCCGCCCAGCACCAGCGCGCGCCGTGCCGCGCGGCGTTGCGCATAGCGGCGCATGGCCAGCGCGTCGTCGGCGCCGCGCAGCACGAAGGCATTGGCATGGCCGAGGAAGCGGGCATCGGGCGCCACGCCGCTGGCGCCGCTGGCCAGCACCAGGCGGTCCCATTCCAGCACGCCTTCGGGTTGCGGCGTGCCCGCATCGTCCGGGCGGGCCAGCAGCAGCAGGCGGTTCGGGCGGTCGATGCGCGCGGCCACCGTGCCGTCGAGCAGCGTGATGCGCTGGCGCTCCGCCCAGTCGCCCGGCAGCAGGGCCAGCGATTGCGGGTCGGTGTCGGGCTCGTGCAGCAGGCGGGCGATCGCCATGCGGTTGTAGAAGCCGTGTGTCTCATGGGCCACCAGCGTGATCTGCACGCCCGGGCTCATGCGGCGCAGCTGCTCGGCCACCGTCATGCCGGCCACGCCGTTGCCGACGATGACCACCCGGGCCACGCCGCGGTCGAGGGCCGGATCGTGCGGCGGCACCACGGTGTCGCCGTCGGCACCGGCGGCGCGCAGGGTCAGCGGATCCTGCGGCGGCGGGGCGACCGGCGGCTCGGCCAGCGCGCGCACGTCGCGGTCGATCAGCACCGGGCCGCGCACCTCGGTCATGCAGGCCAGGCGGGCATGGCCGTCCAGGCCGAGGCGGCGCAGCGTCGCGCACTCGTCGGCGCCGGGCGGCGCCAGATGCTCGTGGCCGGCGCAGATCGCGACCGCGTCCGCGCCGCACAGCCCGCTGCGGCAGCCGTAGTTGATCTTCAGGCCGGCGGCCTGCAGGCCGTCGAGCAGGGTGGCGTCGGGGGCCACGGTGAAGCTGATGCCGGTCTCGCGGTCGGTGACGGTCGCGCCGTCGTGCTGCTGGCGGGCCAGGCCCTCGCGCAGGGCCTGGGCCGGCCGCACGCTGAGCGTGGCCGGCTCGGCCTGCGCCGGACGGGCCTGTTCGCGCGCCTCGCGCCAGCGGCGTTCGGCATGCAGACCGCTGGCGGCCAGCACCGCGGCCAGGGCCAGGCCACTGCCGCGGGCCAGCGACCGCAGCAGCGGCGGCGCCTCGTGGCCGGTCAGCGTCGCCAGCGCGTCGACCAGCAGGGGACCGGCGAACGCGTAATAGGCCCCCAGCGCGGTCACGCCGAAGGCCAGCGCGACGCGGAAGGGCTGGGCGGCCAGCGCGGGCACGAAGGTCTGTGCCGCCAGATACAGGCCGGCCGTCGCGCAGCCGCCGCCCACCGGCGCCAGCATCTGCAGCCAGACCGGCGCGTGCGCACCGGCCGGTGCCAGGAAGTAGCCCAGCACCAGCCCCGGCAGAAAGCCCATGAACAGCCGGCGTTGGGCGGCGTTGCGTGGGTCGGCGTCGTAGAGGTCACTGAAGACGGCCGCCCGCGGGTTGAAGTCGTAGCAGCTCTTCTGGCAGCCGACGCAGGGGGTGCAGTAGCCGTTGCGCACGACCACCAGCGGCGCCTGGCCATACAGGCGCTGGACCGGCCCCAGCGGGCAGAAGGTGCCGCACCAGCCGCTGCGGCCGCGCCAGCGCAGGCCGCCGATCAGCGCGGCGGCCAGCATCGCCAGCACCAGCGCGGCCAGCGCGCCGGCATGGCTGTTGAGCAAGGGCCGGCGCAGGGCGATGCCGCCGATCAGCAGCAGCAGCGAGATCCCGAAGGCCGCGTCCTTCCAGTGCTCGGGCAGTTCGGCGCCCCGGCTGCGGCCCAGCAGCCGCGGCAGCTGGTTGAGCGTGGCCATCGGGCAGACCTGGCGCCACAGCCCCGGCGCGATCACCAGCAGCGCCGGCACCAGCGGGATGATCACGCCCCAGAACAGCAGCAGGCCGGTCTGCGGCTGGCGCCACAGCAGCAGCGGCACCAGCAGCGCCAGGCCGAGCGCCAGGCCCCGGGCCGTCCACCAGACGGCCGCCGGCACGCGCGGCTCCCGCTGGGTGTAGTTGCGGAAGAACTGCGTCGCATCCTGCTGCGCGCCCGGCGGGGGCAGCGGATGCAGCGGAATCACGCGGCCGCGGGCCGCGGTGCCGCTCGGGGCGGGCGCCGCGGGCGTGTCCTCGGCCGCTGGCGCTGCGCCCCGTGCATCCGGTGTGGACCCGTCGTCGGCCAGGGCACCCGGGCCGACGGCCCGCAGGCGGGCCTGGCGGGTGGATTCGGGGCTGACGCGGGTACGGCGGGCGCGCTTCATGCGTCGCTGCCGGGCTGCAGCTGGCGCAAGCGGGTCGCCACGTGGGCGCCGAGGTCGCGCAGCAGGGCCAGCGCCAGCCGAGGCTGCCAGGCCATCAGCTGCTGCAGCGCGGCCGGGCCCAGCAGCAGCACCTCGGCCGGGGCGTCGCGGCTGACGCGCACCTCGACCGCGCTGGACGCGCCGTCGAGAAAGCTGAGCACGCCGAACAGCTCGCCGGCGTGGCGCGGCTGCCAGTCGCTGGCGCTGCCCTCGCCGAGCCCGCCGGTCTGGGTGTGCAGCTCGGGCCAGACGGTCTGGCCGAACTGGCTGTCGTCGGGCACCAGGGCCGGCGCGGCGCGCACCAGCACGCGGCCGCTGACCACCAGCCCCAGCTGCGCCGACGGATCGCCGCCGCCGATGACCCGCGCACCGGCCGGATAACGGCGCTGATGGGCGTGGCTGACGAGCTTGTTCCAGTCGGCCTCGTCGAGCTGGGCCAGCTGGCTGCGGTACGGGCCGGGGGCCGGGGCCGGCGCGGCGCCGGCGTAGTGGAAGAAGTCAGGCATCGGGTGGCTCCGGACGGTCGGTGACCGGCAACAGGGCCGACGGATCGGCCGCCAGCAGCAGGGCGGTCAGGCTGGCCGCGGCATCCGGGCCCGGCGCGGGCAGGCGCCCTTCGGCATGGAGGCGTTGCACGCCCCGCCGGCACAGCGTGGCCAGGCGCAGCAGCCAGTCCTGGGCGTCGAGCGCGGGCAGGGCGGCGGCCGGCAGGCCGAGCGCCTCGGCCAGGGCCTGCTGCTGTGCCGGCGCCAGGCCGGGGGGGCGTGGCCGTGGCGTCGGGTCGGCGGCGATGCCCGGGCGGGGCACGCGCGAGCGCGGTCCGGGCTGTGGCGGTGCGCGCTCGATGCGCGTGACCTCGGCCTCGACGCCCGCGGCCGTCGCCACGGGCCGGGGGGCGGCGCGACCGGCGGTGGGCGCGCCGCCCAGGCCCGGTCCGGCGTCCACGCGCCAGCCGGCGGCCAGCATCGCGGCCGGATCACCGCCGCGCAGCGGTGTCGTGTCGTCGCGCAGCACGCCCAGCAGGCTGTCGGTCGGCGGATCGTCGGGCGTGTCGGCCGCCGCAGGTGGCGTGCCGGCGGGCGTCTGCAGCGCCTGCACCGCCATCACGTAAGGGCCGAGCTGGATGCGGTCGCCGTCGCGCAGGCGGTGCGGGCCGCCCAGGCGCTGGGTCGCGCCGTTGACGAAGGTGCCGTTGGTCGACTGGTCATGCAGCATCACCCGGTCGGCTTCGACACGCAGCTCGCAGTGGCGGGCCGACAGCGCCCGCGTGCGGTCGGCGATCGGCCAGTGGGCGGCCGGATCACGGCCGATCAGCACACGGGCGGGGGCCGCGCCCAGGCTCAACTCGAGGCGGGGCTGATCGGCGTGCTCGGCGCCCTGGACAAGAGTGAGTCTGAACATCCGGATCGGGGCAGGCGGGCAGAACCTGGCGGGGTGTGCCGGCATGTTGCCGGCGTGTTTCGGCGGGCCCGCGATGTTGGCCCAATCCCCTGCGGGCGACCACCCCCCAAACGCCGAGGATCGGCGGCCACCCGTGCAATTCGGTGCATCGACCGGCGGTGCGGCGGTTTATGCTGCGCCGGTTTCCACGCCGGGTGGGCGAGCTGTTCCGTCCTGGCGCCGTGTCCGTACCGCATCCGATCCAGGAGCCTGCCATGGTCCATGCCCTTGTCCGTACCGCCGTCGCCCTCACCCTGGCCGCCGGCGTCCTGCTGCCCACCTGGGCCGCCAGCTCAGCGGCCTCCTCGGCCTCGGACAGCCTGTCGACCTCGGTCGGCAGCCTGTCGGACTCGATCCAGGGATCGAGCAACAGCATCTCCGGTGACCGCAAGGTCGCTGCCGGCGACTACCGCATCATCGACGTGGCCACCGTCGCCGAGCGCCCGGGCCAGTTGCGCGTGACGCTGCAGGCCGGCGTGGCCGGTGCCGCGGCGGAGCCGGTGCTGCTGTACCTGCCGCAGGCCACCGCCGATGCCGCCCGCCTGGCCGTCGGCCAGACGGTGGCCGTCAGCGAGCGGGCCTACGGTCTGGCCTTCGCGCGTGCCGATGCGCCCGCCCAGCCCTTCTTCCTCGTGCTCGAGGACGCCTGGTTCCGTCAGCTCGGATCGCACCCGGTCACGCTGTGAGTCGGCGAGGGGCCGGCGTGCGCGGTGCCGGCCGGGGCGCGTGGCGTCCGGCGCGCCGCGTCCTGCTGCCGGTGCTGATGGCCGTGGCCGGCCCGGCGGCCGCCGATTCAATGCGTTATTGCGACGGGCCGGCCGCGCTCGATGCGCATCAGCAGGATGGCCTGCTGCGCGTGGCCGCACTGGTGCAGGAGATGCTGGAGCCCTCCGGCGTCGAGGTGGCGCTGATCGCCCGCAGCGGCCTGCGCCTGGAGTGGCTGGGCGAGCGCCATTCGCATGCCGGCCTGGCGCTGCGCGACCACCGCGACGGCCGCTGGACGGTGCGTCAGCTCTATTACGCCTGTGATGAGCGGCGGCCGCGCCTGTTCGACCAGGGGCTGGCCGGTTTCGTCATGGGCACGGCCCAGCCCGATCGCGGCCACTACGAGCTGCTGCTGCTCGACGGCGCGGACGGCCGGGCCGTGGCCCGCGCCGCGCTCGACGACCGGCGCGCGCTCGGTCTGCTGTCGGCCGACTACAGCGCCAATGCCTACGCCTGGTCGACCCGCTACCAGAACTGCAACCAGTGGGTGGCCGAGCTGCTGGGCGAGGCCTGGGCGGCGCCGGCCGGCGCGCCGGACGCCGTGGAGGTCCCGGCTGCCGCGGCCGGCGATGTTTCCGGCGCCATCGGCGGCGCGACGACCGATCCCGTCGCCGAGCGGCGTGCCCGCGCGCAGGTCGCGCTGCGGCAGGCCGGCTACGTGCCGCGCACCGTCGAGCTGGGCTGGCTGCCGCTGATGTGGGTGGCCAGCGTCTGGCCCTGGCTGCACACCGACGACCTGCCGGCCGCGCAGTGGGACGCGCGCGCGCTGCAGGTCAGCATGCCGTCCGCGCTCTCGGCCTGGGTCGAGCGCCGGCCGTCGCCGCCGCGGCGCCTGGCGCTGTGCCACCGCGACCGCCAGGTGGTGATCCGCAGCGGCGGCGCGCCGCTGGACGCCGACTGCACGCCGGCCGACGGCGACCGCGTGCTGCAGCTGGACTGAGCGGCCGGTCGCCCACCGGGTCGCACGCGTCGCCCAGGCGCCGCCACGTGCCGCCATGCGCCGCTCTTGCGCGCGGCGGGCCGCCCCGGCCCTCGGCCCGGGGCTAGACTGCACGCTCCGTCCGAGTCCACACCCGCCGCGACGGCGGCGCCTCCCGCCGGGACGCGCCCCCGCCGGCCCCGCGCCATGAACCTCAGCCCGATCCCCGAACTCGTCGCCGACATCGCCGCCGGCCGCATGGTCATCCTCGTCGACGACGAGGACCGCGAGAACGAAGGCGACGTCGTGCTGGCCGCCGAGCACTGCACGGCCGAGCACATCAACTTCATGGCCAAGCACTGCCGCGGCCTGATCTGCCTGACGCTGACGCGCGAGCGCTGCGAGCAGCTGGCGCTGCCGCCGATGGTGCAGCGCAACGGCACCCGCCACGGCACCGCCTTCACCGTCTCGATCGAGGCCGCCGAGGGCATCGAGACCGGCATCAGCGCCGCCGACCGGGCCAAGACCGTGCAGGCCGCCGTGCAGCCCGCGGCCCAGCCGTCCGATCTGACCCGCCCCGGCCACATCTTCCCGCTGCAGGCCGCCGACGGCGGCGTGCTGATGCGCGCCGGCCACACCGAGGCCGGCTGCGATCTGGCGCGCATGGCCGGCGTGCTGCCGGCCTCGGTGATCTGCGAGATCATGAAGGACGACGGCACCATGGCCCGGCTGCCCGATCTGCTGGTCTTCGCCGAGCAGCACGGGCTGAAGGTCGGCACCATCGCCGAGCTGATCCGCTACCGCAGCCGCACCGAGTCGCTGGTCAAGGTGGTCGCGCAGCGGCCGATGGTCACGCCGGCCGGCACCTTCGACAGCCGGGTCTACCGCGACGCCTTCGGCGGCGTGCACCTCGCGCTGACGCTGGGCCAGTGGACCCACACCGATGACGTGCTGGTGCGCGTGCACGAGCCGCTGTCGGTGCTGGACTGGCTGGACGGCAGCGCCGCCGGCGCCCACAGCTGGCCGCTGCAGCAGGCGCTGGCCACGCTGCAGGCCCAGGGCCGCGGCGTGGCGCTGATGCTCAACTGCGGCGAGACCGGCGACGACCTGGCCGAGCGCCTGATCCGCCCCGACGCCGAGCCGGCCGCGCGCCACGGCAATGCCGAGCTGAACCTGCGCACCTATGGCGTGGGCGCGCAGATCCTGCGCTCGCTGGGCGTGGCGCGGATGCGGGTGCTGGGCGCGCCGCGCCGCATGCCCAGCATGACCGGCTACGGGCTGGAGACGGTGGGCTTCGTGCGCCCGGGCGAGGCGATCTGAGCCGCCGCGGCCCGGCGAGGCGGGGAGCTCAGGCCCCGCGCGCCGGGCGGCCGTTGATCAGCGGCACGCCGTCCAGGCGGCGCTCGATCTCGGCCATCAGCCGCTTGTAGGCCGGTGCGTCGACGCCGCCGAAGCGGCGCACGAATTCCGGGTCCTGCATGTTCTCGGGCAGATCGGCGATCGAGGGCAGCAGGTCGGCCTCGGTGAAGCCGGCGGCCAGCGCCTGCTGCAGGCGCTGCGGCTGGCGCAGCAGCACCTGGCCGAAGCGGGTGCCGGCGCGGTCGGCGGCCAGATCGTTGAAGCTGAAGCCGCTGCCGCCGCGCGCGTCCTTGACCTCCTTGTACAGGCCGACCACGTCGGCCAGCGGGCTGCCGCCCTCCATCGCCAGCACGGCCGAGACCAGGAAGTGCTTGACCGTGTCGTCGCGGCCGGCCAGCTCCACGCGCAGCGGCGCCAGCTTGGGCCAGCGCCGGGCGTCGGGCACCAGCGCGTGCAGGCCGCGGCCGTTGACATAGCTCGTCAGGGCCAGCAGGGCGGCGCGGTTCTCGCGCGCGGCGTCGCCGCCCGCGCGGCTGCGCTCCTCGGCGAAGGCGGCCATCGGCGACAGCAGGGCCACCAGCGAGACCGGCCGCCGCGGGCCGGGGCCGCGGGCCAGATCGTGCGTCAGCTGCGCCAGCCGCTCGGCGTGGGCCTTCATGCGCAGCTGTTCCTCGGGGCTCATCAGGCTGCTGGCCAGCCGGCGTTCGAGGTCGCGCGGCCAGGCGAAGGCGATCACCATCTGGCCGCCCCGTGTGAAGCCGACGCGGGTGATCAGGTCGAGGGCCAGTTCGCCCTGGGCCAGCAGGCCGGCACGCTCCAGCAGCCGCGGCAGCGCCCATTCGGCCAGGGCCGGCGGCAGCGGCAGGGAGCCGATGCGCAGCGCCGCCAGGCGGGGCACGTCCTCGGTCTGTTCCAGCACCGCGCGCAGGTTCAGCCAGCGGCCCTCGCCCAGGCGGCGCAGCGGCGCGCTGGCCTCGATGCCCATGCGGCCCTCGACGATCTCGGCCCGCACGCGTGGTTCGAGGTGCAGGCGGCGTGCCGCCTGCGTGGCCAGCAGCTCCAGATCGCGCGTGCTCAGCAGCACCGCGCGCTGCACCCCGGGTGCGGCATAGCGCGGATCGTGCCGCTGCACGATGGTGTTGACGCGGGCGATGTCCTCGACGCTGGCCGGGGCGGCCGGCGCGGTCAGCGGCATGCCGTCGACGGCCGCCCACAGGGCGGCGGCCAGCAGCAGGGGAACGGCGATCGCCAGGGCGATCAGGACGCGGAACAGGAGGCGCAGCATGGCGCGCAGTCTGCCACCTCCGGCGCGGACCTATCCCCGCAGAAGCGGGGCGCGGGTCGTGGGGCCGGCCGGGCGGGGCGGCCCCGGCGCGGCCTCAGGCGTGGCGGCGCGTCTCGCCGTCGCCGTGCAGGTTGCTGGTGCAGCGGCCGCAGATCGTCGGGTGCGCCGCGTCGTGGCCGACGTCGGCGCGCCAGTGCCAGCAGCGCTCGCACTTGGCGTGGGCGGTGGGGTTGACCTCGATGGCCAGCGACTCGCCCGGCTGCAGACGGGCGGCCGAGGTGATGAAGACGAACTTCAGGTCCTCGCCCAGCGAGCGCAGGATCTCCAGCGTCTCCGGCGCTGCCGTCACCGTCACCTCGGCCTGCAGGGACGAGCCCACGCCGCCTTCGGTGCGCACCGCCTCGATCGCCTTGTTGACCGCCTCGCGCACCGCGCGCACCTGCGCCCACTTGGCCAGCAGGCCGGCGTCCGGCGTGGCCAGCGGCCAGTACGTCTGCAGGAAGATGCTGCCGTGCTCGGGCGCGAAGAGGGCCCAGGCCTCCTCGGCGGTGAAGCTCAGGAACGGGGCCATCCAGCGCAGCATGGACTGCGTCAGGTGCCACAGCGCGGTCTGGGCGCTGCGGCGGGCCACGCTGCCGGGGGCCGTGGTGTAGAGGCGGTCCTTGAGCACGTCGAGGTAGAACGCGCCCAGGTCCTCCGAGCAGAACACCTGCAGCTTGGCCACCACCGGGTGGAACTCGTAGCGCTCGTAGTGGGCCAGGATCTCGGCCTGGAACTCGGCGGCGCGGGCCAGCGCCCAGCGGTCGACCTCCAGCAGCTCGTCGGCGCCCACGCTGTCGGTGGTGACGTCGAAGTCGCTGACGTTGGCCAGCAGGAAGCGCAGCGTGTTGCGGATGCGGCGGTAGCCGTCGACCACGCGGGCCAGGATCTTGTCGTCGCCGGCGATGTCGCCCGAGTAGTCGGACGCGGCCACCCACAGGCGGATGATCTCGGCGCCCAGCTTCTGGCTGACCTGCTGCGGGTCGATGCCGTTGCCCAGGCTCTTGCTCATCTTGCGGCCCTGGCTGTCGACGGTGAAGCCGTGGGTCAGCAGGCCGCGGTAGGGCGCGCGGTCGAACAGGGCGCAGGCCAGCAGCAGCGAGCTGTGGAACCAGCCGCGGTGCTGGTCGTGCCCCTCGAGATACAGGTCGGCCTCAGGGCCCTCGTCGTGGTGGCCGAGCGAGCCGTGGCTGTCGGCATGGGTGCCGCGCAGCACGTGCCAGAAGGTGCTGCCGGAGTCGAACCAGACCTCCAGGATGTCGCTGCTCTTGGCGTACAGCGCGGCGTCCTCCGCACCCAGGATGTCCTCGGCGGTGACGCGGCTCCAGGCCTCGATGCCGCCGGCCTCGACGATGTCGGCGGCGCGGTCCAGGATGGCCATGGTGTCGGGGTGCAGTTCGCCCGTCACCTTGTGCAGGAAGAAGGGCACCGGCACGCCCCAGCTGCGCTGGCGCGAGATGCACCAGTCGGGCCGCCCGGCGATCATGTCGCGCAGGCGGGCCTTGCCGTTCTCGGGGTAGAACCGGGTGTGCTCGATGGCGTCGAGCGCCAGCTGGCGCAGCGTCTTCGGCGCCTTGTCCTTCGTGAACACGCCCTCGCCCTCGTCCATGCGGATGAACCACTGCGCGGCGGCGCGGTAGATCACCGGCGTCTTGTGGCGCCAGCAGTGCGGGTAGCTGTGGGTGATGGCCTGGGTGGCCAGCAGGCGGTCGCTCTGTGCGAGCACTTCCAGGATGCGCGGCACGGCCTTCCAGATGTGCTGGCCGCCGAAGAAGGGCAGCGCGTCGACGTAGACGCCATGGCCCTGCACCGGGTTCAGGATGTCGTCGGTCTTCAGGCCGTGGGCGACGCAGCTGTTGAAGTCGTCCACGCCGTAGGCCGGCGCCGAATGCACGATGCCGGTGCCGTCGGCCGCGGTCACGTAGTCGGCCAGGTAGAGCGGGCTCTTGCGGCGGTAGCCGTACGGGCCGCCGTCTTCCGCGCTGACCGTGTCGAACAGCGGGTGGCGGAAGACCAGGCCCTTGAGCGCCTCGCCCTTGGCCGTGGCGATGACGCTGCCTTCGAGCTGGTAGCGCTCCAGGCACTTCGCCACCAGGTCCTCGGCCAGCATCAACACGCCGCGCGGCGTGTCGACCAGCGCGTACGTCAGCTCAGGATGGGCGTTGAGCGCCTGGTTGGCGGGGATGGTCCAGGCGGTGGTGGTCCAGATGACGGTGAAGGCCTTCTTGGCGCCGCTGGTCACCGAATCGGGCAGGGCGGCCAGGCCGAAGGCGGCGGCCAGCGCGCCCAGATCGTCGGCCTCGAAGGCCACGTCCAGCGTGTCGCTCTTCTTGTCCGCGTACTCGATCTCGAACTCGGCCAGGCTGGAGCCGCAGTCGAAGCACCAGTAGACCGGCTTCAGGCCGCGGTAGACGAAGCCGCGCTCGATCACGCGCTTGAAGGCGCGGATCTCGCCGGCCTCGTTGGCGTGGTCCATCGTGCGGTAGGGGTGCTCCCAGTCGCCGAGCACGCCCAGGCGCTTGAAGTCCTCGCGCTGCTGGGCGATCTGCTCGGTGGCATACGCGCGGCTCTTCGCCTGCATGTCGTCGCGGCTGAGCGAGCGGCCGTGCTTCTTCTCGATCGCGTTCTCGATCGGCAGGCCGTGGCAGTCCCAACCCGGCACGTACTGGGCGTCGAAGCCGCTCAGCTGGCGCGACTTGACGATCATGTCCTTGAGCACCTTGTTGACGGCGTGGCCCATGTGGATCGCGCCGTTGGCGTAGGGCGGGCCGTCGTGCAGGATGAACTTCGGGGCGCCGCAGCGCGCGTCGCGCAGCTGCTTGTAGACGCCGTCCTCGTTCCAGGCTTTCACCCAGCCCGGCTCGCGCTTGGGCAGGTCGCCGCGCATCGGGAACGGGGTGTCGGGCAGGTTCAGCGTGGCGCGGTAGTCAGGGGCGCTGCCTTCGGGGCGGGTCGCGTCGGTCATGGCGGGCTGGGACGCGCACGGACCGCACGCGCCGGACTTCGAGGGGAGTCGGAGGGTGGCCGGGGCGCATGCGCCGACGGCCGGCTGGAGGGGCGGAAGCGGGCCGGGCGCGGGGCCCGGCGGACGGCCGGCCGGTCACCGGTGCCGCCGTGTGCGCCGGAGCGCGGGGTGGAGGTCCGGGACGCGGGCGGCCGCTCAGCCGCGCGCGACGCAAATTCGGTCGCGGGTGGTCTGCCGCCGCGTCGAGGCGTGGGCGGTCGGCAGCCGGCGGAGCACAGCGGCAGGCATGGGGGCGGATTGTAAGTGGCGGGGCCGGCGAGGGCGTCCCGCGGCCCTGCCGGGGCGCCGCCGGGCCGGGGTCGGGCCGGGGCCTGATCGGCGTGTCGCACCCCTTGTTGAATATGCCGCTGCAGCGATTCAATATTTGCAACTTAAGTCACTGGCGCTGTTTATTCTGTCAATTCGGTGAGAAGTGTTGCAATTTGTGCAATTCTGAAATCGCAGGAAACGGAGAGGGTTTGTCGGTGAATTTGACAGGGGTTTGTGTGTACCCCTCGTTACGGGGATCAAGTCGTTGTGGCGACGAGGAAAACCGGGTGTGGCACATGCATTGCTAAAAATGAGTGTTCATGCAGCTTTGTGAATTGCTTCACGCGGCTCCCGAAGCGGCTGAATTTCTCTCTCTTCGTTCCACAGGAGTCCCTCCATGAAGTCCATCGCCAAGTTCCTCGGCGCCGCCGCCTCGCTGACCGTCGCCACCATGGGCGCCGCCCACGCGCTGCCGGCGCTGCCCGAGCCGGGCACCGTTTCGCTGGTTGCCCTGGGCATCGCCGGCGTCGTGCTGTTCAGCCGCCGCAAGTAATCCGGCGGGTTCGCGGAACCGGTCGCCTGCGCCTTCAAGCTCTGACAGCCCCTGGCGCGGCAGTCGTTGGTCCATGACCGCGCCCCGGCAGGTCGACCGTTTCCCACCCTGATCCCCGCAGACCCTGGGTCTGCCCCGATTCGAGACCGGCCCGGCCCTGCCGTGCGGGTCGCCCGTTCGATACGACGTCCTGTGCGTGCGCCCAGCCCACGCCGGAGAGCGCGACGAACCCGGGTGGTTCGTCTTGATGCCCCGGGTGCCCTCGTGGTGCCCACAGCCCGTCCGCCCCGTCACCCGGTCTGCCGTGCAGATCGGCCCCGAGTCCCCCGGAGTCCTTGATGATGTCCACGCAGTCCATCACGATCAGCGTTTCCTACCTAGGCACCAACGGCCTGCCGTCCCTGTTCGATGTCGTCGTGTCCTCGGAGTCGACGCTGAACCCGACCTACCCGGCATCGGGCACGCTGTACGACGCCTGGTGTCTCGACACGCGCATCTCCATCAATGTGCCGGGCACCTACGTGGCCGACACCTACTCGCCCTACGACCGCAGCGTGCTGGCCAGCGAGCTGCCCAACCTGGGCAACCCGGGCGGCTTCGCCGACAACCTGGACTCGATCAACTGGCTGCTGGGCTACTACAGCGCCAACAGCGCGTCGGTCGGCTACGGCAACATGCAGGCCGCGATCTGGACGCTGATGGGCCAGGACTGGCACGTGGGCGCGGCCTACCTGGGCACCACCGACCAGACCGTCATCGACGGCCTGGTCAGCAACGCGCTGGCCCAGGACGGCTATGTCGCCCAGGCCGGTGACACGATCGGCGTCGTCCTCGACCCCACCAACGTCAACGGCGTGCAGCAGCAGACCCTGCTGATCACGACCAAGGCCGCCGCCATCGGCGACCGCGTCTGGGAAGACACCGACGCCGACGGCGTGCAGGACGCGGGCGAGGCCGGCATCGCCGGCGCCACCGTCGAGCTGGTGCGTGACGTCAACGGCGACGGCGTGATCTCGGCCGCCGAAGTGCTGCAGACCGCCGTCACCGACGCCGCCGGCAACTACCTGTTCAACGGCCTGGCGCCGGGCGTGGCCTACCAGGTCCGCTTCACGCTGCCGTCCGGCTACGACGCCCTGTCGCCGACCGACGCCGGCGGCGACGACGCCACCGACAGCGACGGCCTGCTGTCCGGCGTGCTGGTGCTGGCCCCCGGGGCCACCAACAGCACGGTCGACGGCGGCTTCTACAAGTACGCCCAGCTGGGCGACCGCGTCTGGCTGGATGCCGACCGCGACGGCACCCAGGATGCCGGCGAGGCCGGTCTGGCCAACGTGACGGTCAACCTGCTGGACGCCAACGGCGCCGTGGTGGCCACCACCACGACCGACGCCAGCGGCAACTACCACTTCACCGGTCTGGTGCCGAGCACCTACTCGGTCCAGTTCGTCAAGCCCGCCGGCTACGACTTCACCACCGCCGATGCCGGCAACGACGGCACCGACAGCGATGCCTCGGCCACCACCGGCAACACCGCGGCCATCGTGCTGCGCTCGGGCGACAACGTCACCGACATCGACGCCGGCCTGGTCACCGCCACGGCCCCGACCGCCCACATCGGCGACCGCGTGTTCGAGGACCTCGACGGCGACGGCGTCCAGGATGCCGGCGAAGCGGGCCTGGGCGGCGTGACCGTCAGCCTGCGCAACAGCTCGGGCATCGTCGTGGCCACGACCACCACCGATGCCAGCGGCAACTACGGCTTCGACGTGGCCGCCGGCACCTACTCGGTCCAGGTCACCGCGCCGGCCGGCTATGTGCTGACCGCCCGCGATCAAGGCGGTGACGACACGCTCGACAGCGACGTCAGCCCGACCACCGGCCGCAGCAACAGCTTCAGCGTCGTCGCCGGCCAGAGCAAGACCGATGTCGACGCCGGCCTCTACCGCCTGGCCAACCTGGGTGACCAGGTCTTCGTCGACACCAACGGCAACGGCCAGCAGGATGCGGGCGAGACCGGCATCTGGGGCGTCACGGTACAGCTGCTGGACGCCAGCGGCAACGTCGTCGACGAGCGCCTGACCGACGTCAACGGCAACTACCTGTTCACCGATCTGGCGCCGGGCACCTACAGCGTGAAGTTCGTGCCGCCGGCCGGCTACACCTTCACCCAGCAGGATGTCGGTGCGGACGTGAGCGACAGCGATGCGGATGCCAGCGGCCAGACCGCCGCCTTCGCGCTGACCTCGGGCCAGGACAAGTTCGACCTCGACGCCGGCCTGCTGTCGCCGACGCCGACGACCGGCACCGTCACCGGCACCGTGCTGCTGGACACCAACAACGACAACGTCGGCGACACCGCGGCGCCGGGCGTGACCGTCGTGCTGCGTGATCCGTCGGGCGCCGTGGTGCAGACCACCGTCACCGGCGCCGACGGCAGCTACACCTTCACCAACGTCGTTCCGGGCAACTACACCGTCACCGAGACCAATCCGGTCGGCGTGCTGGACGTGGCCGACAAGGACGGCGGCGACCTCAACAGCATCCCCGTCACCGTCTCCGCCGGCCAGACCAGCGGCGGCAACTTCTTCGTCGACGAGAAGGTCGCGACCCTGGGCGACAAGGTGTGGCTGGACGCCGACGCCGACGGCCAGCAGGACGCGGGCGAGGCCGGCGTGGCCGACGTCACCGTGGAGCTGCTGGACGCGGCGGGCACCGTGATCGCGACGACCACGACCGACGCCAGCGGCAACTACCTGTTCGACAACCTGGCCCCGGGCAGCTACTCGGTGAAGTTCGTCACCCCGACGGGCTACACGCTGACCACGGCCAACGTGGGCGCGGACGCGTCCGACTCGGACGCGAACCCGAGCACCGGCATCACCGGCACCTACACGCTGAACGCCGGTGACGTGAACCTGAGCGCCGATGCCGGCCTGGTCGCCGCGCCGACCTCGGGCACGGTGACCGGCACCGTGCTGCTGGACAGCGACAACGACAACGTGGGCGACACCCCGGCCCCGGGCGTGACCGTGCAGCTGCGCGATCCGGCCGGCAACGTGGTGGCCACGACCACCACCGGCGCCGACGGCAGCTACACCTTCCCGAACGTGCCGGCCGGCAGCTACACCGTGACGGAAGTGAATCCGGCCGGCGTGCTGGACGTGGTCGACAGCGACGGCGGCAACCCGAACAGCGTGGCCGTGACGGTCACGCCGGGCCAGACGACCTCGGGCGTGGTCTTCGTCGACGAGAAGACCGCCAAGCTGGGCGACCGCGTGTGGCTGGACGCCGACGCCGACGGCCAGCAGGACGCGGGCGAGGCCAACGTGGCCAACGTCACCGTGCAGCTGCTGAACAGCGCCGGCACGGTGGTCGCGACGACCGCCACCGACGCCAACGGCAACTACCTGTTCGACGGCCTGGCTCCGGGCACCTACTCGGTGAAGTTCGTCACCCCGACGGGCTACACGCTGACCACGGCCAACGTGGGCGCGGACGCTTCCGACTCGGACGCGAACCAGAGCACGGGCATCACCGGCACCTACACGCTGAACGCAGGTGACGACAACCGCACGGTGGACGCGGGCCTGGTGGCGCTGCCGACGACCGGCACGGTCAGCGGCACGGTGCTGCTGGACAGCAACAACGACGACGTGGGTGACACCCCGGCCCCGGGCGTGACCGTGCAGCTGCGCGATCCGGCCGGCAATGTGGTGGCGACCACCACCACCGGCGCCGACGGCAGCTACACCTTCACCGGTGTGAACCCGGGCAGCTACACCGTGACGGAAGTGAATCCGTCGGGCGTGCTGGACGTGGTCGACAGCGACGGCGGCAACCCGAACAGCGTGGCCGTGACGGTCACCGCGGGCCAGACGACCTCGGGCGTGGTCTTCGTCGACGAGAAGGTCGCGAAGCTGGGCGACAAGGTGTGGCTGGACAGCGATGCCGACGGCCAGCAGGACGCGGGCGAGGCCGGCGTGGCCAACGTGACGGTGCAGCTGCTGAACGCGGCCGGCACGGTCGTGGCCACCACGCTGACCGACGCCTCGGGCAACTACCTGTTCGACACGCTGGCCCCGGGCAGCTATTCGGTGAAGTTCGTCGCTCCGGCGGGCTACACGCTGACGACGGCCAACAGCGGCGCGGACGCGACCGACTCGGACGCGAACGCCACGACGGGCGTGACCGGCAGCTACACGCTGAACGCCGGTGACGACAACCGCACGGTGGATGCCGGTCTGCTGCCGAGCAACGGCTCGATCAGCGGCAAGGTGCTGGAGGACAGCAACAACGACAACACCGGCGACACCCCGATCGCGGGCGTGACGGTGGTGCTGAAGGACGCCGCGGGCACGGTCATCGCGACGACCACGACCGGCGCGGACGGCAGCTACAGCTTCGGCGGTCTGGCGGGCGGCAACTACTCGGTGACCGAGCAGACCCCGGCCGGCTTCACCGACGTCAGCGACAAGGACGGCGGTGACCTGAACACCATCGCCGTGACGCTGCCGGTGGGCGGCTCCAGCGCGGGCAATGACTTCGTCGATGAGCGTCCGGGCTCGATCACGGGCACGGTGCTGCTGGACAGCAACAACGACAACGTCGGCGACACCCCGGCCCCGGGCGTGACGCTGACGCTGAAGGACGCGGCCGGCAACACGGTGGCCACGACCACGACCGGCGCCGACGGCAGCTACACCTTCACCGGTGTGCCGGCGGGCCAGTACACGGTGACGGAGACGGATCCGGCGGGCACGCTGGACGTGGCCGACAAGGACGGCGGCAACCTGGACGTCATCGCGGTGACGGTGACCGGTGGCCAGACCAACGCGGGCAACTTCTTCGTCGACGAGAAGGTCGCGAAGCTGGGCGACCGCGTGTGGCTGGACGCCGACGCCGACGGCCAGCAGGACGCGGGCGAGGCCAACGTGGCCAACGTCACCGTGCAGCTGCTCAACAGCGCCGGCACGGTGGTCGCGACGACCGCCACCGACGCCAACGGCAACTACCTGTTCGACGGCCTGGCCCCGGGCAGCTACTCGGTGAAGTTCGTCACCCCGACGGGCTACACGCTGACCACGGCCAATGTGGGCGCGGACGCGTCCGATTCGGACGCGAACCCGAGCACCGGCATCACCGGCACCTACACGCTGAACGCCGGTGACGACAACCGCACGGTGGACGCGGGCCTGGTGGCCCTGCCGACGACCGGCACGGTCAGCGGCACGGTGCTGCTGGACAGCAACAACGACGACGTGGGTGACACCCCGGCCCCGGGCGTGACCGTGCAGCTGCGCGATCCGGCCGGCAATGTGGTGGCGACCACCACCACCGGCGCCGACGGCAGCTACACCTTCACCGGTGTGAACCCGGGCAGCTACACCGTGACGGAAGTGAATCCGGCCGGCGTGCTGGACGTGGTCGACAGCGACGGCGGCAACCCGAACAGCGTGGCCGTGACGGTCACCGCGGGCCAGACGACCTCGGGCGTGGTCTTCGTCGACGAGAAGGTCGCGAAGCTGGGCGACAAGGTGTGGCTGGACAGCGATGCCGACGGCCAGCAGGACGCGGGCGAGGCCGGCGTGGCCAACGTGACGGTGCAGCTGCTGAACGCGGCCGGCACGGTCGTGGCCACCACGCTGACCGACGCTTCGGGCAACTACCTGTTCGACACGCTGGCCCCGGGCAGCTATTCGGTGAAGTTCGTCGCTCCGGCGGGCTACACGCTGACGACGGCCAACAGCGGCGCGGACGCGACCGATTCGGACGCGAACGCCACGACGGGCGTGACCGGCAGCTACACGCTGAACGCCGGTGACGACAACCGCACGGTGGATGCCGGCCTGCTGCCGAGCAACGGCTCGATCAGCGGCAAGGTGCTGGAAGACAGCAACAACGACAACACCGGCGACACCCCGATCGCGGGCGTGACGGTGGTGCTGAAGGACGCCGCGGGCACGGTCATCGCGACGACCACGACCGGTGCGGACGGCAGCTACAGCTTCGGCGGTCTGGCGGGCGGCAACTACTCGGTGACCGAGCAGACCCCGGCCGGCTTCACCGACGTCAGCGACAAGGACGGCGGTGACCTGAACACCATCGCCGTGACGCTGCCGGTGGGCGGCTCCAGCGCGGGCAATGACTTCGTCGATGAGCGTCCGGGCTCGATCACGGGCACGGTGCTGCTGGACAGCAACAACGACAACGTGGGTGACACCCCGGCCCCGGGCGTGACGCTGACGCTGAAGGACGCTGCCGGCAACACGGTGGCCACGACCACGACCGGCGCCGACGGCAGCTACACCTTCACCGGTGTGCCGGCGGGCCAGTACACGGTGACGGAGACGGATCCGGCGGGCACGCTGGACGTGGCCGACAAGGACGGCGGCAACCTGGACGTCATCGCGGTGACGGTGACCGGTGGCCAGACCAACGCGGGCAACTTCTTCGTCGACGAGAAGACCGCCAAGCTGGGCGACCGTGTGTGGCTGGACAGCGACGCCGACGGCCAGCAGGACGCGGGCGAGGCCAACGTGGCCAACGTCACCGTGCAGCTGCTCAACAGCGCCGGCACGGTGGTCGCGACGACCGCCACCGACGCCAACGGCAACTACCTGTTCGACGGCCTGGCCCCGGGCAGCTACTCGGTGAAGTTCGTCACCCCGACGGGCTACACGCTGACCACGGCCAACGTGGGCGCGGACGCGTCCGACTCGGACGCGAACCAGAGCACGGGCATCACCGGCACCTACACGCTGAACGCCGGTGACGACAACCGCACGGTGGACGCGGGCCTGGTGGCCCTGCCGACGACCGGCACGGTGACCGGCACGGTGCTGCTGGACAGCAACAACGACGACGTGGGTGACACCCCGGCCGCCGGCGTGGTGGTTCAGCTGCGCAATCCGGCCGGCACCGTGGTGGCCTCCACCACGACGGGCGCGGACGGCAGCTACACGTTCACCAACGTGGCCCCGGGCAACTACACCGTCACCGAAGTCAACCCGGCCGGCGTGCTGGACGTGGCCGACAAGGACGGTGGTGACCTGAACAACATCGCCGTGACGGTGGTGGCGGGTCAGGCCAGCACGGGCAACGTGTTCGTCGACGAGAAGGCCGCGAAGCTGGGCGACAAGGTGTGGCTGGACAGCGACGCCGACGGCCAGCAGGACGCGGGCGAAGCCGGCGTGGCCAACGTGACGGTGCAGCTGCTGAACGCGGCCGGCACGGTCCTGGCGACCACGACCACCGATGCCGCCGGCAACTACCTGTTCGACAACCTGGCCCCGGGTGCCTACACGGTGAAGTTCGTCACCCCGACGGGCTACACGCTGACCACGGCCAACGTGGGTGCGGACGCGACCGACTCGGACGCCAACGCCACCACCGGCCTGACCGGCACCTACACGCTGAACGCCGGCGACGCGAACCTGACGGCCGATGCCGGTCTGGTCGCCCTGCCGACGAGCGGCGCGGTGACCGGCAAGGTCCTGCTGGACAGCAACAACGACAACGTGGGCGACACCCCGGCCGCCGGCGTGACCGTGCAGCTGCGCAACGCCGCCGGCACCGTGGTGGCGACCACCACGACGGGCGCCGACGGCAGCTATGCCTTCACCGGCGTGGCCCCGGGCAGCTACACCGTGACCGAGGTGAACCCGGCCGGCGTGCTGGACGTGGCCGACAAGGACGGCGGCAACCTCAACAGCATCGCCGTGACGGTGGTGGCGGGCCAGACCAACACCGGCAACGACTTCGTCGACGAGAAGGTCGCGAAGATCGGTGACAAGGTGTGGGTCGATGCCAACGGCAACGGCGTGCAGGACACGGGCGAGGTCGGCCTGGCCGGCGCCACCGTGACGCTGCGCGACAGCGCCGGCAACGCCGTGGCCACCACGACCACCGACGCCAGCGGCGTCTACGGCTTCGACGTGGCCCCGGGCAGCTACTCGGTGCAGGTGACGGCGCCCACGGGCTACGTCTTCACCGGCAAGGACAGCGGCAGCAACGATGCCGTCGACAGCGATGTCGACGCGACCACCGGCCGCAGCGCGACCGTCTCGGTCAACGCCGGTGACGTCGTCAGCAGCCTGGATGCCGGCCTCTACAAGAAGGCCAGCCTGGGCGACAAGGTCTGGTTCGACACCGACGGTGACGGCCAGCAGGACGCGGGCGAGGCCGGTGCGGCCGGCGTGACCGTGCAGCTGCTCAACGCCGCCGGCACGGTGGTGGCCACGCAGCTGACCAACGCCAGCGGCAACTACCTGTTCAGCGACCTGGCCCCGGGCAGCTACTCGGTGAAGTTCGTCGCGCCGTCGGGCTACAAGTTCACCACCGCCAACAGCGGTGCGGACGCGACCGACAGCGACGTCGATGGCACCACCGGCACCACCGGCAGCTACACGCTGGCCTCGGGCGATGCCCGGACCGACGTCGATGCCGGCCTGAAGGTCTGCCTGGTCAAGATCGGCGACAAGGTCTGGCTGGATGCCGACAAGGACGGCGTGCAGGACGCGGGCGAGGCCGGCGTGGCCGGCGTCACCGTCAAGCTCGTGGGGGCCGGTACCGACGGCGTGCTGGGCACGTCCGACGACACCGTGCGCACCACGACGACCGACGCCAGCGGCAACTACAGCTTCGCCGACGTGGCCCATGGCAGCTACCGCGTGCAGCTGGTGGTGCCGTCGTCCTACGCGCTGACCACGGCCAACGTGGGCACCAACGACGCCGTCGACTCCGACTTCGTCAAGTCCACGGTGCTGGGCACGACCAACCTGATCGTCAACGGCAGCTTCGAGGCGACGCAGACCGCGGGTTACTACAGCAGCTTCAGCGGCTGGTGCGCGGTCAACGACAAGATCGAGCTGAACAAGGCCACGGCCTACGGCGTGAACGGTGCCAGCGGCAACATGGTCGTCGAGCTCGACGCCAACGCCTGCGTCACCGGCGGTCTGTACCAGGAGGTCAAGACCGCCGCGGGCCAGACCTACGAGCTGTCGGTCGACCTGGCCCAGCGCGCGGGCTACTCGGCCTCGACCAACACGGTCGAGATCTACTGGGCCGGCACCAAGATCGCCACCATCGATCCGTCGAGCACCACGCTGACCACCTACACGTTCTCGGTCACGGGCACGGGCGGCAACGACCGCCTGACCTTCAAGGAGACGAGCAACGACGATGACAGCATCGGCGGCATCATCGACAACGTGAAGCTGGTGACCAAGGACACGGTGGTGCAGACCGACGTGACCGTCAACACCTGCGCCGACAACCTGACCGTCGACGCCGGCCTGACGACCACCCGCGACATCGGCGTGGACATCGAGAAGTACGTCTCGACCGTGCGCACCAGCACCAGCACCACCGGTGGCACCGAGGGCGCGACCTGCAGCTACTGGAAGTCGGCGACGACCTTCAACTGGTACAGCTGGAGCTACGAGTTCACCGGCACCGGCTGCAAGACGGGCACGAGCTTCAACAGCCTCTTCGGCACCAGCGACAGCAGCTACGGCAACTGCACGCTGGCCCAGGTGCTGGCCTTCACCGAGACCTCGGGCAAGAAGGCGCTGATGCGCGAGGCCGTGGCCGCCTACCTGAACGCCTGCCACAGCAGCGTCGACTACGAGTACAGCAAGGACCAGGTCTGCCAGCAGGTCAAGTACTGCTTCACCAGCGGCAGCTACGACAGCAGCTTCGCCTCGTTCAAGTACGAGAACGAGCAGGGTTGCAACTGGAGCACCAGCAAGACCACCTCGACCTCGGTCGTCGACACCCAGCTGTACGACGCCGATGCGCCTCCGGGGCTGGACGTCACCACCGGCTCCACCGTGGTGTTCACCTACAAGGTGACCAACACCGGTGATGCCGCGCTGAAGAACGTCACCGTCACCGACGACCGCATCCAGTCGATCAGCTACGTCAGTGGCGACATCAACTGCAACGGCCTGCTGGACGTGGGCGAGACCTGGACCTACACGGCGCGCGAAACGGCCTCCTCGGGCACGATCAAGAACGTCGGCACGGTCACGGCCACCGACACGGTCGACGGCGCCACCAAGGTCACCGACAGCGACGCCGCGTACTACACCGGCGCCGCCTCGACGGCCAAGGGCGCGATCGGCGACCGCGTGTGGGCGGACACCGACTGCGACGGCGTGCAGGACAGCACCGAGAAGGGCGTGGCCGGCGTGACGGTCAAGC
The DNA here is from genome assembly GCF_038066575.1 of Pseudaquabacterium rugosum. Classification (NCBI taxonomy): domain Bacteria; kingdom Pseudomonadati; phylum Pseudomonadota; class Betaproteobacteria; order Burkholderiales; family Sphaerotilaceae; genus Pseudaquabacterium; species Pseudaquabacterium rugosum. Next base: position 44,383 of record NZ_JBBUTF010000029.1, read on the forward strand.
TCAAGGGCGCGGGCACCGACGGCGTCTTCGGCACCACCGACGACATCGCCGCCAGCACCGTCACCGATGCCAACGGCCGCTACCAGTTCTCGGGTCTGGCCGCCGGCAAGTACCAGGTCGAGTTCACCGCGGCCAACGCCACCTTCACTGGTCAGAACAAGGGCACGAACGACGCCTGCGACAGCGATGTCGATGCCAGCGGCACGACGGGCGTCATCACCCTGGCCGCCGGTGAGCAGAACCTGACGGTGGATGCCGGCCTGGTGACCACCGGCAAGGCCGCGGTCGGCAACATGGTCTGGCAGGACAGCAACCACAACAACGTCTACGACGCCGGCGAGTGCGGCATCGAGGGCGTGACGGTGCGGCTCTACAGCGCCTCCACCGGCGCCGTGGTGGCCACCTGCAAGACCGATGACGACGGCAAGTACCTGTTCAGCGGCCTGGCCGCCGGCAGCTACTTCCTGGAGTTCGACAAGACCAACGTCATCTACGACGGCATCAACCTCAATGCCTGGAAGTACGCGGTCAAGGACAGCGGCAGCAACGACCTGATCGACTCCGATGTCGCCGGTGACGCGGCGGCGACCACCAACGTCTCGCGCACCAGCACCTTCACGCTGACGGCAGGCCAGAACGACGTGTCGAAGGACGCCGGCATCACGCCGCTGGTCATCGACCTCGACGGTGACGGCATCCAGACCCTCAGCCGCGAGAACAGCGCCGGCACCTTCGACCTGCTGGGCACCGGCCACGGCATCGATTCGGGCTGGATCTCGTCGGGTGACGGCTTCCTGGCGGTCGACAAGGACGGCAACGGCACGATCGACGGCATCGACGAGCTGTTCGGTGGCGTGAACCAGGGCGACGGCTACGCCGACCTGGCCGCCTACGACAGCAACGGCGACGGCTTCGTCAACGCCAGCGACGCGGCCTTCGCCGAGCTGAAGATCTGGCAGGACATCGATGGCGACCACGTCACCGATGCCGGCGAGCTCTACAGCCTGGCCGATGCCGGCATCGTCAGCCTGCAGGTCGCCCACACGAGCGACTTCGCGGTCGACGCGCAGGGCAACGTGCACGGCGAGTCGAGTGCGGTGACGCTGGCCGACGGCCGCTCGGTGACGATGACCGACATCTACTTCAACGTCTCGTCCGAAGACGCGGCGGCCGCGGGCATCACCGCGCCGACGATCGGCGAGCTGCTGGGTGACGATGTCAGTCTCGACACCGTGCTGGGCCAGAGCGCTGTGGCCGCCACCACGGTGGCGACCGCCAGCTGCGACAGCGCCTGCACGGCCGCGGCCGACACCAGCGAGCTGCTGCGCAAGCTGACCACGCTGCAGACGGCCGACACCCTGGCTCACGCCTGAGCCTGAGTCCGGACGGCCGATGCCGGCCGGGGGACCGCGCCTGTCGCGGGCCCCTCGGTCCGGTCGTCAGCCGGTGATCCGGGGCCTTCGCACGCCGCACATCCTGTTACGGATGGGCGGCGTGTCCGCTTTACGTGTCCGGGCGTGAAATCCGTCCAGTCCGGAGCGTGAGGGAAGTCCGGACCGGCCCCCCGCGGGGCCCGGCAGTGCACCGGCCCGATGCAAGAATTTGGGCCACGGTGCGATGCGCGCGTGACGCCACGGCCCTGCGGCCGCCGGCGCGCGCCGTGCACCGCCCCGGCTGACCGCCACGGACCCACGTCCGTGTCCGCAGCTGTCCTGCCGCGCGCAGTCCAGGCCCAGGTCCATGTTCCGCAAGTCCGTCGCCGAGTCTTCCGCGGAGGCGACACCGTTCGCCTCCAGCACCCAGTTCGCCAGCAGCACCCAGCTGGCGGGCACCGTGCCGCTCCACGAGAGCATCGTCTTCCTGTCCCGCTTCCTCGGGCTGCCGGTGCAGGCCGAGCGCCTGAAGGAGCTCGGCGTGCTGGTCACCGGCACGGCGCCGCTGGGCACCACGCCGCACCCCGAGCAGCTGCGCAAGATGCTGTCGAGCGCGGGCATGGTGGCCTCGCGCCTGTCGCGGCGCAGCGCGCGCAAGGCCAGCGAGATGCCGGCCCTGGTGCTGGGCGCGCATGGCGAGGCCATCGCCGTGGTCGCGATGCGCGACGGCCGCTTCGAATGCCATCTGCCCGGCATCGACGGCAGCACCTGGCTGGACCTCACCGGCATCGAGGAGGAGGTGGGGCCGGCGCTGTGGTACGCGGTGCGCCCGCGCCTGTACTTCGACCAGCGCAGCCTGCTCTACACGCTGCCCGAGCCGGCGCAGTGGTTCTGGGGCGTGTTCCGCCGCAACCGCTGGATCTTCCAGTGGGCGCTGATGGGCACGCTGGCGCTCAACATCTTCGGCGCGCTGATCCCGTTCTACACGATGGCGGTCTACGACCGCGTGCTGCCCAACAACGCGCTGGGCAGCCTCGGCGTGCTGACCAGCGGCGTGGCGCTGCTGCTGGTCTTCGAGTTCCTGATGAAGCTGCTGCGCAGCCATCTGCTGGAGAGCGCGGCGCGGCGCATCGACGTGGCGCTGTCGGCCCGCGTGTTCGCGCAGTGCCTGAAGTTGCGCGCCAGCAGCCGTCCGGCCTCGGGCGGGGTGCTGGCCAACACGGTGCGGGATTTCGAGGCGGTGCGCGACTTCTTCGCCACCACCACGCTGACCGTGCTGGGCGACATGCCCTTCATGCTGCTGTACCTGCTGGTGATCTTCGCCATCGGCAGCTGGCTGGCGTTGGTGCCGCTGGCCTTCATCCCGATCCTGATCGGCGTGTCCTGGTTCGCGCGTGGCGCCCTCTCGCGCCGCATTTCCGAGGGCACGCGCGAGAGCTCGCAGCGCACGGCCCACCTGTTCGAGACGATGAACGGGCTGGACACGGTCAAGGCGCTGGGCGTCGAGGCCTGGAGCCGCCGCAAGTGGGAAGGCCTGACCCAGGCCATCGCCCACAACACGCTGGAGACGCGCGAGGTCACCTCGCGCCTGAACTACCTCAGCGCCGGCCTGATGACGCTGTCGAACGTGGCCATCGTCGCCGTCGGGGCGGTGATGGCCGCCGAACAGACGCTGACGCTGGGCCAGATCATCGCCGTCAGCATGCTGTCGGGCCGCGCGCTGGGGCCGGTGGCGCAGATCGCCAACCTGATCGTGCGCTGGGAGCAGACCAAGCTCAGCTACCGCGCGCTCGACCAGATCATGAACGCCCCCACCGACGAGGCGCCGGCCGCGCTGCAGGCGCCGCCGATCAAGGGCCGGGTCGAGTTCCGCGAGGTCAGCTTCGGCTATCCCAACCAGCCGCCGGTGCTGCACGACCTCAAGCTCAAGATCCGCCCGGGCGAGCGCGTGGGCATCATCGGCAAGCTGGGCTCGGGCAAGAGCACGGTGCTCAAGCTGCTGCTGAACCAGTACGAACCCACGGCCGGCAGCGTGCTGGTGGACAAGCTGGTGACGACGACGCTGGAGCCGCTGTCGCTGCGCCGGCAGATCGGCTACGTGCCGCAGGACGTCACGCTGTTCCACGGCTCGCTGCGCGAGAACATCGAGCTCGGCCGCGTGCGCCGCGACGACGACGCGCTGCTGGAGGCGATGCAGACGGCCTGCCTGGACGAGATCGTCAACGCGCTGCCCGAAGGCGTGGGCACCGAGGTCGGCGAGCGCGGTGAGCGCCTGTCGGGCGGTCAGCGCCAGTGCGTGGCCATCGCGCGGGCGCTGCTGACGCGGCCGCGCCTGCTGCTGCTCGACGAGCCCAGCTCGATGGTCGATCCGGGCACCGAATCCCGCCTGATCGAGCGCCTGCGGGCGCTGCACGACACGACCATCATCCTGGTCACCCACCGCATGGCGATGCTGCAGCTGGTCGATCGCCTGGTGGTGATGGACCGTGGCCGCGTGATCGCCGATGGCCCGCGCGACGCGGTGCTCAAGGCGCTGTCCGCCGAGCGGCCGGCGGCCGAGGGCGCCGGCGTGGGGCCGGCGGCGTCCGGCGCGGCGCGGCCGGTCCCGCCGGCTGCGGGCTCGGTGCCCCTGCCGGCCTCGACCCGGGGCACGGCGCCACCGCGTGCGCCGGTCCGCGAGCCGGCGGCCCGATCCGTGGCCGCGGCGCCGGTGGCGGCGACCCAGGCGGTGACCCAGTCGGCAACCCAGGCGGCAACCCAGGCGACGACAGCCCCTGTGGCGACGATCCCTGTGGCAACGGCCCCGGCGGCGCCCCGAGCGGCTGCGTCGGCTGCCGCTGCCGCTGCCGCTGTGCCCGTGCCCGTGCCCGTGCCCGTGCCCGTGCCCGTGCGGCCGGCGCGCCCGGTGGTGGCCGCGCCGACAGCGGCCGCCGTGCCCGCGGCGCAGCCGGCCGCCCAGGCCGAGGCCGCCGCGCCCACGGCATCCTCCGCGTCGGACCTCGACATCGATCTGGCGCTGGATCTGGTGCTGGATCCGGCGCCCGATCTCGAACCGCCCACGGTCGAGCTCCCGCTCTCGCCCTTCGACCTCCTCGCGCCGCACGTGCCGCACCAGCCGCACCAGCCGCACCAGCCGGTGGCGCCTCGCGCGACCGGGGCCGCGGGCCCGGCGGTCCGTCCGTCCGGCGTGCCGGAGTCGCTGTCGCCGTTGTCGCCGCCGCTCCCGCCGTCGCCCGTTCCGCCGCCGTCGATGCCGCCCGTGCCACAAGGCCAGGCCGTGCCGCCGGCCCGCCCGCGCGGCGCCGCGGGCCTGGCGCCCCGTCCGCTCCATCTGCAGTGGCCCGACGAGCCCGGGGATGACGCCGCCGCGGCGGCCGAGGGTGTGCTCGGCGATCCGGCCATGGTCGCCGGGGGCGAGCGCATCGTCGTCGATGACGCCATCGACGCCGCGACCTGGGGGCGCCATCTGCCGCCGCTGGAGCCGGCCTTCGATCCGCTGGCGCCGGTGCCCCCGGTGCCCGCACCGCCCCGTGCGGTCGCCGCCCCGCGTCCGCCCCCCGCCCGTGCGGTGGCGGCCGCCGACAGGGCGCCCGAGCCGCCGACGCTGCACAGCGTGCTGCCGGACGCCTTGCCTGAGCTCCCGTCCGACCTCCCGCCCGGGGCCGGGCGCGGGCGTGAGCCCGCTCCGCGCACCGACGCTCCCGTGCCGTCGATGCCCGCCTCGCGCGCTGCGCCGCCGCCCGGCCGCATCCGTGCCCGTTTCACGCCCGGACGTCCGTCATGAGCCGCAAGCCCTCTCCGGCCGCCTCGCTCGAGGCGCCGCCGCATGATCCCGATGCCGGCCCGCGCCGGCTGATCGGCCTGATGGTCGGGCTGATCCTGGCCTTTCTGGTCACCGCGGTCGCCTGGGCCAGCTTCGCCGAGCTCGATGTCGCCGTCCAGGTCCGGGGCACCGTGGTGCCGCCGAGCCGCTTGCAGGAGGTCGGCACGCTGGAAGGCGGCATCGTGCAGGAGGTGCTGGTGCAGCCCGGCGAGCGCGTGCGCGTCGGCCAGGTGCTGGCCCGGCTGGACACCGCCCAGGCCGAAGCCGATGTCGGTGAGTCGCGCCAGCAGCAGCTGGCCGCGCTGGCCGGACTGGCGCGTGTCGACGCCCTGCTGCAGGGCGGCGAGCCGCACTTCGATGCGCTGGTGCAGCGCGAGGCGCCGTCCCTGGTCGACAAGGAGACGCAGCTGTGGCGCGATGCCCAGCGCGAGTACCTGTCGGCCCAGACCGGCCTGCGCGAGGCGGCCAGCGCCCGCCGTGCCGAGCTGGCCGAGGCCGAGGCCCGCATCCGGGCGCTGTCGGCCGCGGTCAAGGTGGCCGAGGAGGCGCACGCGATCGAGGACCGGCTGTTCCGCGAGGGCGCGGGGTCGCGCGCCGACTTCCTGGCCGCCCAGCAGCGCCTGCTGCAGCAGCGCACCGAGCTCGACGCCGTCCAGCAGTCCTTGCCGCGGCTGCGGGCCGGTGCCTCCGAGGCCCAGGCCCAGCTGGCCCAGTCCGATGCGCGGGCACGTGCCGAATGGGGCCGCCTGCGCACCGAGTTCCAGGCCCGCACGGCGACGCTGGACGCCCAGCTCGGCGGCCGGCGCGACCGGGCGGCCCGGCGCGAGCTGCTGGCGCCGATCGACGGCGTGGTCAACCGGGTGCTGCTGACCACCCGCGGCGCGCTGGCCGTGCCCGGCAAGCCGGTGGTCGAGATCGTGCCTGACGAGGCCGAACTGGTGCTCAGCGTGCGGGTCAAGCCGCAGGACATCGGCTTCATCCACGTCGGCCAGCAGGCCCAGGTGCGGGTGCTGCCGTATGACGCATCGACCTACGGCAAGATGGGCGCGACCGTCCAGCGCGTCGGTGCCGATGCGCTGCCCGACGAGAAGGAGGGCCCTTATTTCGAGGTCCAGCTCGCGGCCGCGCGCGACCAGCTGAAGCTGCACGGCAAGGCCTTGCCGATCAATGCCGGCATGCCGGTGGAGGCCGGCATCCTGACCGGCCAGCGCAGCGTCATGCAGTACCTGCTCAAACCCGTGTTGCGTGGCGTGCAGGGCGCGCTGCAGGAGCGATGATGGTCCGCGATCCGAAGAAGGCGACCCGCGTGGCCGGCCGCCGCATGAACCCGCTGACGGCCAACGCGGCCGTCGCACCGGTGGCCGCTGCGGCGGCTCCCCTCGGCCGGCGCGCGCCCGCGGCCCTGGCGATGGCCCTGGCCCTGGCGGTGCCTTCGGCCGGCGCCGCGACGCTGGAGGACGGCCGCGCCGGCTGGCGCACGCCGGGGCTCGACGGCGGTGTGCTGACGGTCGCCCAGTCCGGCGCCCGCGTCTCCGGGGCGGCGGTGCGGCGCGCGGTACCGGCCCGGGCGGCGGGCGCCGCGGCCGCGGCATCGGCCGTCTCGACCGGAGCGGCTGGAGCGGCCACCGGCCGCCCCCTGCTGCAGGACGTCTCGCCCGAGCCCGGCCTGCCGCCGCCGCCCGCGCCGGCCGCCGCGCCGCTCTGGCAGCCGCGACCCGATGCCCTGGCCCTGGCCGAGGTGCTGGGCCGGGCGCTCGCCGACGACCCCGGCGTGCGCGGAGCCGGCCTGCTGCGCGAGGCGGCGGACGCCCGGCGCAAGGCGGCTGGCGCCCGTTACGCCCCGACCCTCGGCGTCAATGTCCTGCGCGGCCAGGCGCGTGACGAGGAGTCCGGCACCGACGTCGCGCGGCGCAACCAGCGGATCGACGCCTCGCTGCGCCTGAACGTCTACAACGCCGGCAACGATGCCCGGGAGCTCGAGGCCAGCCGCCGCGAGGTCGGTGCCGCCGATGCCGACGTGCGCCGTTCGCGCGAGGAGGGCGCCGAGCGCATCGCCGAGGCCTATCTCGATCTGCTGCGGCTGGAGCAGCTGACGCCGCACGCGCTGCGCCGGCTCGACGACGTGCAGCGCCTGGTCGCACTCGTCGGCCGCCAGAACACGCTGGGCAAGGCCTCGGACATCGATCTGCAGCAGGCCCGCGCGTCGCAGGTCGATGCCGAGATCGCGCTCGACCAGCTGGAGGCCGAGCGCGCCGGGGCGCGGCAGAAGCTGATGCGCCTGACCGGCTTCGACGTGCCGGGCGTGCAGCCCACGCTGCTGCCACCGCCGGCCGGCGGCGACATCGCCCAGCCGACCGGCCAGATCGCCGCGGCCCAGGCCCGGGCCGAGGCCGCCCAGGCCCGCGTGCCGAGCGCCGCCAGCCTGCTGGCCCCGCGCGTCGACCTGGAGCTGCGCCAGCGCCTGAGCGATCGCACCACGCCCGCGCCGACCACGATCGAGCAGCACGCCTGGGCGCTGACCGCCCGCTGGGACGTGTCCCTCGGCGGCGAATCGCTGTACCGGCGCGACGAGAGCCGGCTGCGTGCCGAGGCCGCCCAGGCCGAGGCCGAGCGGCTGCAGCGCGTCAACCGCGCCGAGCTGGAGGCCCTGGTGCCGCGGCTGGAGCAGTCGGAGCGCGCGGTCGCCCGTCTGCGGCTGCAGGTGCAGCAGTACGGCGGCCTGGTGCGCGCCGGCGAGCTGCAGTTCGAGGCCGGCCGGCGCTCGCTGTCCCAGCTGATCGGGCTGCAGGACGGGCTCTATGCCATCCAGCAGCGCCTGGCCGAGCAGACCTACCGCTGGCAGCAGGCGCAGTTGCGTCGTCTGGCGCTGACCGGCCAGCTGCTGCCCACGCTGGCCACCGGCGAGACCACGCTGCGCTGAGGCCGCCCGCGGCGGGGCGGGGCGGTGCAGGGCGCCGCCCGCGCGGGCCGCGCCTCAGACCTGGCGCGGCGGGTGGGCGGCGTGCCAGGCCCGGGCGTCGGCGCAGTCGCGGGCGATGCCCTCGCGCAGCGCCTCCAGCGAGTGGTACTTGCGCTCGTCGTGCAGCTTGTGGGTCAGCTCGACCCGCACCACGCGGCCGTAGCCGCCCTCGCGGCCCAGGGCGTCGGGCCAGTCCAGGCAGTGGGTCTCCAGCAGCACGCGGCCGGCGTCCTCGACCGTCGGCCGCACGCCCAGGCTGGAGACGGCCGGCAGCGGCTGCGGCGTCAGGCCGTGGACGCGGCTGACGAAGATGCCGGCGGCCGCCGGATGGCCGGGCTCGAAGCGCAGGTTCAGCGTGCGCGCGTCCAGGCTGCGGCCGAGCTTGCGGCCGTGCAGCACATGGCCGCTGACCGACCAGGGCCGGCCCAGCAGCGCGGCGGCGGCGTCCATGTCGCCATGGGCCAGCGCCTCGCGCACGGCCGAGCTCGACACCCGCAGGCCGTGCACCTCGTAACTCATCATCCGGGCGACGTCGAAGCCCAGGCGCTGGCCGGCGGCGTCCAGCGTCGCGTAGTCGCCCAGGCGGCGGGCGCCGAAGCGGAAGTCGTCGCCGACCAGCACATAGCGCGCGCGCAGGCCGTCCAGCAGCACCTGCTGGATGAAGTCCTGCGGGGCCAGCGCCGCCAGCGCCGGGTCGAAGCGCAGCAGCACGACCTGGTCGATGCCGCAGCGCTCCAGCTCGGCCAGCTTGTCGCGCAGCGTGGCGATGCGCCGGGGGGCGGATTCCGGCTGACCGCCGCGACGGGCGAAGAACTCGCGCGGATGCGGCTCGAAGGTCAGCACGCAGCTGGCCAGGCCGCGGTGACGCGCCTCGTTGTGCAGCAAGGCCAGCATGGCCTGGTGGCCCCGGTGCACGCCGTCGAAATTGCCGATGGTGACGGCGCAGGCGTCGGCCAGGCCAGGATGATGGAAGCCGCGGAAGACCTGCATGGTCCGGGGATTATCCGCGCAGCGCCCGGCCCCGCTGCGGCTCAAGCGCGCCGGCCCGCGGCCGATATGACCGGCAGCAGTCCCCGACCCGCGTCCCGATCGCCACGGCCGCCGTGCCGCCTCCCGCGCACGGCGCCCACGCGGCCACCACGCTCCCGTCACCGGCTGCCCCCCGCCACGGCCACCCCACGCCCATGGAACAGACCCTCGCGCAGTACCTGCCCCACGGCTACTGCCTGTCCTGGCAGCCCCGGCTGATGCTGATGCACGTCGGCTCCGACGCGCTGACGGCACTGTCCTACGCCACCATCCCGGTGTCGCTCGGCCTGCTCGTCCATCGCCGCAAGGATCTGCAGTTCGGCTGGGTCTTCCTGCTGTTCGGCGTCTTCATCCTGGCCTGCGGCGCGACCCACGTGATGTCGATCTGGACGCTGTGGCATCCCGACTACGCGCTGGCCGGCTGGATCAAGGTGCTGACCGCCGCGGCCTCGGTGGCCACCGCGGCGGTGCTGGTGCCCCTGGTGCCCAAGGCGGTGGCCCTGCCCGGGCCGGCGCAGTGGGAGGCCGTCCATGCCGACCTGCAGGCCCAGATCGCCGAGCGCAGCCGCATCGAGCAGGAGGTGCGGCGCCTGAACGACGAGCTGGAGATCCGCGTGCAGGCCCGCACCGCCGAGCTGGAGCAGGCCAACCACCGCCTGGAGGCCCTGCATGCCGATCTGGAGGAACGGGTGCGCGAGCGCACCCGCGAGCTGGAGCAGGCCCAGGCCGCGCTGGTCGACAGCGCCCGTCTGGCCGGCATGGCCGAGGTGGCGACCAATGTGCTGCACAACGTCGGCAACGTGCTCAACAGCGTCAACATCGCCGCGGGCGTGATCGGCCAGCAGGTGCGCGGTTCGCGCCTGCCGGGCCTGGGCAAGGCGGTGCAGATGCTGCGCGGCAGCGATGACCTGGTCCACCTGCTGACCGCGGATGCCCGCGGCCGCCAGCTGCCCGAGTACCTGGAGCGCCTGCACGGCCAGCTGCAGCAGGAGCAGACCCAGCTGCTCGACGAGCTGGGCCAGATGGGCAAGAGCATCGACCACCTGAAGGACATCGTCGCCACCCAGCAGGCCTATGCCACGCCGGGCGCCCAGGCCCGCCAGCGCGTGGCCATCGCCCCGGCCGAGCTGGTCGACGACGCGCTGCGCATGCAGGCCGGTGCGCTGACCCGCCACCACATCGACGTGCGGCGCGAGATCGCCGAGCTGCCGCCGGTGCCGGTCGATCGCCACCGCGTGCTGCAGATCCTGGTCAACCTGATCTCGAACGCCAAGCAGGCGATGGAGGCCGACGGTGCGCAGGGCCGCCAGCTGACGATCCGCGTCTGGGCCGAGCCGGCCGAGGGGCAGCTGAAGCTGTCGGTCAGCGACGAGGGCGACGGCATCGCCGCCGAGGACCTGGAACGCATCTTCGCCCATGGCTACACGACGCGGGCGCGTGGCCACGGCTTCGGGCTGCACAGCTGCATCCTGGCCGCGCACGAGATGGGCGGGCGGCTGATGGCCGAGAGCGCCGGCCCCGGTCATGGCGCCTGCTTCACGCTCAGCCTGCCGCTGGAGACCTCCGCATGAACGCGCCCGCGGTCCGCATCCCGGCCTTGCTGCCGGACGCCCCGATCTCCCCGCTCCGCCCGGACGGGCCCGTCGCCGGCGAGATCCGCAGCGCCGTCACCCTCGCCGTGGCGGCACCGCCCTGCGCCTGGGCCGGTGGCGAGCGCCGCGTGCTGCTGGTCGACGACATGCCGGCCATCCACGAGGACTTCCGCAAGGTGCTGTGCCCCGGCGGCTCCCGGTCGGCCGGGACGCCGGAGGCCGCCGGCGCCGCCGCATTCGATGCGCTGGAAGACAGCCTGTTCGGCGATCCGTCCCCGGCGCCCCAGCCGATGGCCGGCCCGCACGCTGCCGCGGCACCGACCCCGGCCGCGGAGGGCTGCGGCGCGACGCCCGCCCCGCACCGGCGCGGCCCGGAGTGCGCCCGCTGCGGCGGCTTCGCCGTCGACTCCGCCTATCAGGGCCAGGAGGCGCTGGCCCAGGTCGAGGCCGCCCGGCGCGAAGGCCGCCCCTACGCGATGGCCTTCGTCGACATGCGCATGCCGCCGGGCTGGGACGGCGTGCAGACCATCGAGCAGCTGTGGCGGGCCGACCCGGCGCTGCAGGTCGTCATCTGCACCGCCTACACCGACTACGCCTGGGAGGACGTGCTGGCCCGGCTGGAGCCGGCCGACCGCCTGCTGGTGCTGAAGAAGCCCTTCGACGCCATCGAGGTGGCCCAGCTGGCCCACACGCTGACGGCCAAGTGGGCCGCCTCGCAGGCCGTGGCCCGCCACACGGCCGAGCTGGAGGCGCTGGTGCGCGCGCGCACCGGTGAGCTGGAGGCCGCCAACGAGCGCCTGCAGCACCAGGCCTTCCACGATCCGCTGACCGGTCTGGCCAACCGCGCGCTGCTGCACGAGCGCCTGGCCGAGGCGCTGGGCCGTGCCGACCGCCAGGGCGACGGCGTGGGCCTGGTCTACATCGACCTCGACCGCTTCAAGCCGGTCAACGACCAGCACGGCCACGAGGCCGGCGACGCGCTGCTGCGTGCGCTCGCCCGCCGCCTGCAATCCCAGACCCGGCCCGGTGACGTCGTCGCCCGCCTGGGCGGCGACGAGTTCGTGCTGATGGCCGCCGCCGTGTCCTCGCGGGCGGTGCTGCAGGAGATCGCCGGCCGCCTGGTCGACAGCCTGAGCGAGCCGGTGCGCGTCGACGGGCTGGAGCTGCAGGTCGGCGCCTCGGCCGGCCTGGCCTTCAGCCCCGAGGACGGCCGCGACGCGGCCACGCTGCTGCGCGTGGCCGATGCGGCGATGTACCGGCGCAAGCCGGGGCGGGTGGCGGCGGGCTGAAGGCCGGCCGGTCCGTCATGACCGGCAGACGGCCGGCGTCGACCGGCCCGGCTCAGGGCGCCGGCACCCAGCCGCCGGGCGCGCCGGTGGCGATCGTCGACTGCCGGAAGACCTCGGCCCGCAGCGCCAGTGCGCCCGGGGCGCCCAGTTGGCGGGCCAGCGTCACGGTGCGCGGCAGGCCGCCGGCGGTGACGGTGACCGTGCCCAGCCGGGCCGACACGTCCAGCGGTGCGCCCTGGGCGTCCAGGCTGCCCCACTCCCGCCAGCCGGTGGTCTCGGTGGCGCCGCCATCGGCCGTGCCCGACCACGGCGGCGGGTTGCTGCCGCAGCTGCCGGCAGCGGTGCCGGTGCGGCTGGTGCCGGTGCCCACGCACCAGCCCACGGGCAGGATGTGGCCGCCCATGCGGGTGCCGATGAAGGCGATGCTGTCGGCATAGCTGGTGGCCGTGGTGCCGCCGCTGCGCGCCAGATAGGCTTGGCTGACCCCCGGGCCGGCCGTCAGCCGGCTGTTGAGGAAGACGAAGCCGGCATCGCCCGGTGTGGCCCGCGACTGCAGGATGTAGCCGGGCGAGCTGCCGGCGCTGTCGGCCACCGAGCGGATCTCGCTGTCCTCGAACAGCGCGGCCATCACGTTGCCCCAGATGAAGTCGACGTTGCCCGCCACCAGCGTGTCGTGCACCCAGACATAACCCTTGAGCTGCAGCGTGTCCTGCTCGCTCAGGAAGTTCATGCGACGGGCCACCAGGCGCGCGGCGGCCGACGTGGTCGAGGTGTTGAAGTAGATCGCCTCGGCCTGGTTGTCGAGCAGCGTGCCGCGGGCGTGGGTGTTGGCCAGCGTGAAGTCGCGCAGCTGCAGCAGGTCGGCGTTCTCGACCAGGAACACCGAGCGTCCGCCGCCCAGGATGCGATGGCCGGGCACCTTGCCGCTGGTGGTCAGGTCGGTGCCGGGCGCGGCCGCCGTCGCGCCGCTGCCGCGGTTGAGCGACTCGAAGTTCTGGTCGAAGACCTGGACCGCATCGCGCTGCGTGCCGGCCAGGGTCAGGTTGGCGACGTTGCGCAGCACCAGCATCTCGGCATAACGGCCGGGCAGCACGGTGATGGTCTTGGGCACGGTGACGCTGGCGCAGCCCCAGGTGGTGACGGTGGTCGCGCAGCGGCTCATCACCCAGTTCAGCGCGCCCTGCACGGTGCGGAAGTCCGGCGTGGCACCGCTGGCGCCGACCGTGATCTCGGTCGAGGAGGCCGGCTGGCCGCGGGTGGTGAAGCTCCAGCCGCCGGCCGCGATGCCGTTGAAGGCCGCGCCGTTGATCGTGCCCTGCAGCACGCCGGGGGCGATCGTCACGCGGTAGGTGGTCGACGGTGCCAGGCGGTTGTCGCGCAGCCGGATCGTCGCCCGGTTGCCCTCGATCGTCACCGGACGGTAGAAGACCCAGCGGGCGCGGCCCTCGGGCATGGCGCCCGCGCCGATGGCGTTGATCTCCAGGTTGCGGCGCTCGATCACGGTCTGGGTGTCGCTGGCCGAGGGCGCGGTACCGATCTCCAGCGTGTCGACCAGCGTGCCGTCATCGCGCCAGACCTGGATCGTGCCGCTGCTGCCGAGCGTCGGCGGGCCGTCGAAGGCGATGGACAGCGGGGTGTCGATGTGGACCTGACTCTGGCCGTTGGCTGGCACGCGGGTGCCCGGCAGGCCGCCGGTCAGGCCGCTGCCGCTGATCGTCGTCGTCAGGCGGCCGGCGCCGGCGGTGGCCAGGGCCGCGGCCTTGACCACGGCCGCCGGGCGCACCGCCGCGGCATAGGGCGGGCTCCAGCTGGCGCTCGACGACACCGCGCAGGCGCCCAGCGCCGCGCCGTTGAGCACCGAGCCGCCGTCGCGGAAGAAGCTGACGCCGTCGGCGTTGAGCGTCGTCAGGATGGCCGCGCACTGGCCCGGGGCCGCCCCGCCGATGGCGAACAGATTGCCCTGCGACAGCACCTGGGCGCTCTTGCCGATGCCCACGCTGTAGAGGTGCGGGTAGGCAGCCGCGGTCTTGGCGCCCTCGAAGTAGTTGTTGTAGAGGTGGACCTGGCCGAAGCGCACCCGCGGCGCGCGCTGCGTGATGCCGCGGAAGACGTTGCCGGCCAGCGTCACCCGCAGCTTGCCGACATCGGCCGCGGCGGTCGCGCCGCTGTCGCTGCTGCCGATCAGCATCGTCTTGTCATGCTGGTCGAACAGGTTGTTCGTCACCGACACCAGATCGGCGGCCTTGGTGATGTCGAGCGCGCCGTCGTGGCACTGCTTCTTCACGCCGTTTTCCAGCGGCAGCGTGGCGTCGGTCAGCGGCAGGTCGGTGAAGGTGTTGCGGTCGATCCAGACGTGGTCGGCGCCGATGACCGAGATCGCGTCGTAGGCCGCGTTCCAGGCGCCGGTGGCGCCGTCGGACGGATCCCACACCGGCGCGGCGTCGCAGGGCGCGACGATCTTGAGGTTGCGCACGATCACGTTGCTGACGCTCTGGATGGTGATCCAGGCGTTGACGAAGCCGGCGCCCGGGCCGGCGCCGATCAGCGTGGTGTTGGAGGGCAGGCGCACCAGCGCGCGGCTGCGCTGGTCGGCCGCGCTGGTGTAGGGCTGGCCCTCGCTCATGTCGATGGTGCCGACCACCTTGATGATCTTGGGCTGGCCGGCGCCGAGCGCGATCGCCGTCAGCAGCTCGCTGCGGCTGCTGACGGTGTAGATCTGGTTCGCGGCGGCCGCGGCGCCACCGCTGGTGCCGCCGGCCATCGCGGCCCAGCCGTCGGACGGTGCGACCTGACGCGCGACTTCAGCGGCGGCATCACCGGCCGGCAGCAGCCCGGCGGCGGCGGCGACGGTCGTGGTGAATGCCGTGCTGAATGTCGTGGTGAATGTCGTGCTGAGCGCCGCCGTGGACGCCCTGCCGTGGCGCCGCGGGCGGCGGCGCAGCAGGGCGAGCGCGCCGAGGGCGACGGCGCTCAGCGCCAGCGCGCCGGGCTCGGGCACGGCCTGCAGCCGGGCCGTCCAGGGCGAGCCGGAGGGATCGAAGTCGACGTCGTCGAAGCGGATGCGCAGCGTGTGGCCATCGACGAGCAGCCAGTCGAGACCGGCGACGCTCTGCAGGGCCTGGACCGCGCCCAGCGGCTGTCCGAGGCCCATGATGTCGATCGTCAGGCTGCCGCTGCGGCCGTCGCGGAAGCCGTAGACCGCGATCAGGCCATCGTCCTGCAGGTCGATGAAGAGGTCGGCCGCGGCGTCGAGGAACTCGATGGCGCCGAAGCCGCTGTCGAGCATGGCGCTGGCCTGCGGGCCGGCGGTGGTGTAGCCGTCGGCCGCGCCGAGCAGGGGGATGTCGGTCGAGGTGGCCTGCAGCAGCAGGCCGTCGACGAGGGGGGCGGCCTGGGCGTTGCCCGTGATGGCGGCAGCGGCCAGCAGCGCGCCGGCCAGGCGCGTACGCAGTGGAGTCGGAATCATGGGTGCGGCGATGCGGGGCCCGCGGCCCGGATCGGCGCGCGGGGCGGCGGCACGCGCAGGGCGCCGCGGCGTGGGTCGGGCCCGGGTGGGCTGCAGAGCGACCCGGGCGGGACCGACGGCCGGCCGCGTGGCTCAGGGCCGGCGGCCTTCCGGTGCGCGCCGCATGGCCTGTCCGGGCCGGGGCCGCACATCGTCGGTGTCAGCGACTATAGGGGTCGGATCCGAAAATCGAAACACCGGTTCACTCATCGGAAACCATGATTCCGGATGCGGCGCCGGGGTGTTGCTGCGCGGGGTCGTCTCAGCGCTTGGCGGTCAGCGCGGCGCGTTCGGCGTCGGTGACGAAGCGCCACTGGCCTTCGGGCAGGTCGCCGCCGTCCAGCACGAGGTTGCCGATGGCGCTGCGGTGCAGGCGTTCGCAGTGGTTGCCGACGGCGGCCATCATGCGCTTGACCTGGTGGTACTTGCCTTGGGTGAGGGTCAGGCGCAGGTGCAGTTCGTCGGTGCGTTCGCAGGCCTGGGCGGCGACGGGGCGGGGATCGTCGTCGAGGACGACGCCGGCGAGCAGGCGGGTGATCTGGCGGTCCTCGATGGGGCGGGCGGCGGTGACCTCGTAGACCTTAGGCACGTGGTGCTTGGGGGAGGTGAGCTTGTGCAGCAGGGGGCCGTCGTCGGTGAGCAGCAGGGCGCCGGTGGTGTCCTGGTCGAGGCGGCCGACGGACTGGACGCCGCGGTGGCGCAGGGGTGGGGGCAGCAGCAGCATGATGCTGGGCCAGGCGGAGGCTTTCTGGGAGCACTCGTAGCCGGCGGGTTTGTGCAGCAGGATGAGGGCCTTGTCCTGGTAGAGCCAGGGGCGGCCTTCGACTTCGAAGCTCAGGCCCTGGGGGTCGATGCGGGCTTCGGGGTCGGTGAGGGTCTGGCCGTCGATGCGCAGGTGGCCGCCGAGGATCAGGCCTTCGCAGGCGCGCCGCACGCCGAAGCCCTGGCTGTGGAGGATCTGGACGAGGGTCTGGGTGGGCATGGCTGTTGTTCTTCCGGGTCTGGTTCCGGGGCTGGGTCGGCGATGGGGCGGTGGGATTGTCGCTGGGGGGGCGGTGGCTGGTGGGCTGGTTGCCGGTTGCCGGTTGCTGGGTGCTGGGTGCTGGGTGCTGGTGGCTGGTGGGGGACCGAGCGTGGCCGGTGCGTGGGGCGCGTG
>NZ_JBBUTF010000030.1:0-57181 GCF_038066575.1 Pseudaquabacterium rugosum
GCAGTCCGATCCAGGCGTTCCGCGAGATGATGCAGACCGTTGCCGAACAGGACGTGGCAGCGGTTCATTGATGATGCAGCAATCCGGTGGGGTGTTGCATTTCGGACTTGAGACCGCCCCGGAAGACGCTCCGGCATCGGGCATCGGTCAGCGGCCGTAGAAGGCCGGGCGGTCGGCGATGCGGATCGGCGTGATCCGCTGGCTGTGGCGGGCCTCGACGCAGGCCTCGGCCGTGGCCGAGGCGAAGTAGCCGTCCCAGGCGGTCGGGCCGGTGACGATGCCCTTGCGCGTGTCGTCCAGCCATTCCTGCAGTTCGACGTCGTAGCTGTCGATGAAGCGGCGCTTCCAGTCCATCAGGATCTCGGTGGACTGGCGGCCGCCCGAGCGCAACGGCACGCTCATCGGCTCGGGCAGGCTGGCCACGCCGGTCTCGCCGACGACGTGGCACTGGATGTCGTAGCCGAAGCGGCAGGAGACGAAGATCTCGGTGTCGATGCGGATGCCCGAGCGGGTCTCCAGCAGCACCATGATCGGGTCGGTCAGGCCGTTGTGGGCGTTGCGCGTCCTGCGGCCCGACACCACCTGGGCGGTGACGTAGTCGTCGTCGAGCAGCCAGCGCAGCACGTCGATCTCGTGCACATGGGTGTCGGTGATGTTCATGTCATCGACGTACATGTCCGGCACCGAGGGGTTGCGGTGGGCGCAGTGCACCATCAGCGCCTCGCCGATGGTGCCGGCCTTCAGCGTCTGCTTGAGCTGGCGGTAGCCCGCGTCGTAGCGGCGCATGAAGCCGACCTGCACCAGCGGCCGGCCGGCACGCACCTCGGCCTCGACGATGCGCAGCGCACCGGCGGCGCTGGTGGCCAGCGGCTTCTCGCAGAAGACGGGCTTGCCGGCGGCGATGCAGGCCAGCACCTGCTCCTCGTGGGCGGGGCCCCAGGAGGCGATCAGCAGGGCGTCGACCTCGGGTGAGTCGATGACGTCCTGATAACGGTCATGGACCGTGGCGCCCAGACCGGCCGCGGCATTGAAGGCCTCGGTGCCCGCCCGGTCGATGTCGTTGAGCGCGACGACGCGTGCGCCCTGGAGCTTGTAGTGCAGGCGGCGGGCGTGGTCCTGGCCGATGCCGCCACAGCCGATGATGCCGATGCGCAGCGCGTGCGTGCTCATGATGGGATGTCCTTGGGGTCTGGAAGGAAAGGAAAGGGGACGGGAGGCGCAGGGTGGGTCCGGCCGGCCCTGTCCGCCCATGCGGCGGCGCAACCCGGGGCACGGGCCCGGGCCGGGCGCTGGTGGGGGAAGGGGACGGGCCGGACCCGTCAGGGGCGATGGCGGGCGGGCAGGGTGTGCCGCCGCGCTGCCCGGATCACTGGCGGATCACTTGGCGTACTTGTCGACGTTGTCCTTGACGATCGACTCGAAGGGGATCAGCAGTTCCTTGGGCAGGGGCTTGCCGTCCATCGCCAGCTTGACGATCTGGTAGGCGCCGTCGGCCTGGCCCTTGGCGTTCTGGAAGATCGACTGCGCCATCTCGCCGGCCTTGATCGCCGTCAGCGCATCCTTGGTGCCGTCGATGCCGGAGATCAGCACGCCCTTGCGGTTGGCCGCCTTCAGCGCCTGCAGCGCACCGAGCGCCATCTGGTCGTTGGCCGCGATCAGCGCGTCGAACTGCGGGAACTTCTGCACCCAGTCCTCGGTGACCTTCATGCCCTCGTTGCGGTCGTAGTTGGCCGGCAGGTTGGCCAGGACCTTGACGTCCGCGCGGGTGGCCAGGGCCTTGGTGAAGCCGTCCAGACGCTCCTTGCTGTGGTACAGGCCGGGCTGACCCTGCAGGTAGACGATCTTCGCGTTCTTCGGCAGCACCTTGGCCATGTACTCGCCCTGCATGCGGCCGGCATCCAGGTTCTTCGAGCCGACGAAGGTGGTCTTGCCACCGGCCGACTCGATGCCCAGCGCGATCACCGGAATGCCGGCCTTGTTGGCCTTCTCGACACCCGGGACGATGCCGCGGTAGTCCACCGGCACCACGACGATGACGTTGACCTTCTGCGCGATGAAGTTGTCGATCTGGTCGAGCTGACGGCTGATGTCGCCGTTGGCGTCGGCGAACGACACCTTGACGCTCGGGCTGGCCTTGACCGCCTCGATGAAGGCGTTCTTGCGGCTCATGGTGAACACGTCGGTGTCGGCCAGGTTGGCATAGCCGACGCTGAAGGCCTTCTGGGCGAAGGCGGCGCCCGGGGCGGCCGCGGCGAAGGCCAGGGTGACGGCGGCGGCGATGTTCAGGATCTTGATCATGGTGCGGTCTCTCGTTCGTGGTCGTGCGGCGGTCCGGGCGTGATGTCGATGTCGGGCCGTCGCACCTGTCTCTCGTGTTGCTGCTCCGGTGGATGAGGCGATGCGTGCTCTGGGCGTTGGGACTCCTTCCCGGCAAACGGTCGATCGATGCGGCCCGTGCGTTCCGGTTGATCAGGCCTTCCTGCCCGCGCCCGCCGATTTCGTCTTCACGTCCAGGATCACCGCCACGGCGATGATCAGACCCTTGATGATCATCTGCCAGTACGAGCTGACGTTCATCAGGTTGAGGATGTTGTTGATGACGCCGATGATCATGGCGCCGATGACGGTGCCGGTGATCGTGCCGGTGCCACCCATCAGGCTGGTGCCACCGACCACCACCGCGGTGATGGCGTCGAACTCGTAGGCGACGCCGGCCGCCGGCTGGCCCGAGTTGACCCGCGACATCAGCACGATGCCGGCGATGGCCACCAGGATGCCGTTGTAGATGAAGGCCTTGCGGATGACGCTGTCGGTGTCGATGCCCGAGGCCTGGGCCGCCTTGATGTTGCCGCCCACCGCATAGACATGACGTCCGAACTGCGTGCGGTTGAGCAACACCCAGGACACGATCACCACGGCGATCAGGATGATCACGGAGATCGGCACCGGCCCGATGAAGCCCTGGCCGATGACCGAGAAGTGGCCCAGATCGCTCACCGGCACGCCGGCCGTGTAGAGCAGGATGGCGCCACGGGCGACGGTCGTCATCGCCAGCGTCATGATGAACGACGGGATCTTGAAGTACGTGACCACCCAGCCGTTGAGCAGGCCGGTGACGATGCCGGCCAGCACGCCGGCGCCGAGCGCCAGCGACAGGCTGCCGGTCATCGACATCACGCTGGCCGCGAGCGTGCCGCACAGCGCCAGCACCGAGCCCAGCGAGACATCGATGTGGCCCAGGATGATGATGAAGGTGACGCCGCAGGCCAGCAGGCTGACGACCACCACCTGGCGCAGCACGTTGGTCAGGTTGCCGGCGGTCAGGAAGGTCTCGTCCAGCACCGAGGCCAGGATGAAGATGCCGATGAAGATGAGGATCGTGCCGTACTTGCGGTAGATCTCGGCGAAGCCCATGTGGCGGATGGCGTCCCAGCCGGTGCGCTGGGGAATGGTGCCGCTGGTCTGGCCCAGCGTCGGGGCGGTGCTGCTCATGTTGCTTGTCTCCGTCGAATGCGTGTCAGGCGTGTGGGGTTCAATGCACGCCGCTGGTGGCCAGCCGCATGATGTTTTCCTGGGTGGCTTCGCTGCGCGGCAGCTCGCCCTTGAAGTGGCCTTCCTGCATCACGACCACGCGGTCGCTCATGCCCAGCACTTCGGGAAGTTCCGAGGAGATCATGATGATGGCCAGGCCCTGGCGGGCGAACTGGGTCATCAGCTTGTGGATCTCCGACTTGGAGCCCACGTCGATGCCGCGGGTGGGCTCGTCGAGGATCAGCACGGTCAGGTCACCCAGCAGCCACTTGGCGATCACGATCTTCTGCTGGTTGCCGCCGCTGAGCGTGCCGACGACGGTGTCGAGGCTGGCGCTCTTGATGCGCAACAGGCCGCGCATGCGCTCGCCTTCGGCGTTCTCGCGCTGGCGGTCGATGAACAGGCCGGGAATGAATTTCTGCAGATTGGCCAGCGAGATGTTCTCGCCCACCGAGCGGCACAGCACCAGGCCTTCGGCCTTGCGGTCCTCGGACACCATCGCGATGCCGTGGGCGATGGCGTCGGCCGGCTTGCGGATGTCGACCGTCCGGCCGTTGATCCGGATCTCGCCGCGGTCGACCGGATCGAGGCCGAAGATGGCGCGGACCACCTCGGTGCGCCCGGCGCCCACCAGGCCGGCCAGGCCCAGGATCTCGCCGCGCCGCACCTGGAAGCTGATGTCCTGGAACACGCCCTTGCGGCTCAGGCCCTGGACCTCCAGCGCCACCTCGCCGATCGGCACCGTCTCCTTCGGGAAGATGCTGGAGATGGTGCGGCCGACCATCAGCGAGATCAGGCGGGATTCGTCATAACGGCTGGCCTCACCGGCTTCGACGAACTGACCGTCACGGATGATGGTGATGTCGTCCGCGATGCGGAAGATCTCGTCCATCTTGTGCGTGATGTAGATGATGGCCACGCCGTGGGCCCTCAGGTCGTCGATCTGGCGGAACAGCATCGCCACCTCGGTGTCGCTGATGGCCGAGGTGGGCTCGTCCATGATCACCAGCGAGGCATGGCGGGAGATGGCCTTGGCGATCTCGATCAACTGCATGCCGGCGATGCTCAGATCGCCCATGCGCTGGTCGGCGCGGTAGCGCAGGCCCAGGCGGTCCAGCAGGGCCTGGGTCTCGGTGCGCATGCGGGTGAAGTCGACGAACAGGCCCAGCGGTCCGTGCATCGGCTCTCGGCCGAGGAAGATGTTCTCGGCGATGCTCAGGTCCAGCACCGGGCTGAGCTCCTGGTGGATCATGGAGATGCCGATCTCCAGCGCGGCGCGGGTGTTGCGGCTGTCCAGGCGCTGGCCCTTGAAGCGGATCTCGCCGCCGTCGATCGTGTGCTCGCCGCTGAGGATCTTCATCAGCGTGGACTTGCCGGCGCCGTTCTCGCCGACCAGCACGTGCACCGTGCCGGGACGCACCTTCAGGTTCACGCCGTCGAGCGCCTTGACGCCGGGAAAGCTCTTGGTGATGCCGCGCATCTCCAGCACGGGTTCGGGGGCGGCGGTCAAGGTCATCGGTCGGTCTCCTGGGTACGGCGCGGGGGCCGGGCATCCGGCCGTGCTGACCTCGGTGGGTGAGCGGGACGGATGCTAGCCAGCGCGCGGTCCTTCTTGACATCGCGTGCTATAAATCCTGTCATGACTGATCAGAAGATCAGGGTTTCCATTGACGTAAAAATGTCATCACCTTCACGAAGCCGTCGCGCCACCATCACGGACGTGGCCCAGGCCGCCGGCGTGAGCCCGTCCACCGTCGACCGGGTGCTCAACGGCCGCGCGCCGGTGCGGCTGGACACCGCGCAGCGCATCCAGCAGATCGCCGAGTCCATGGGCTTCCATGCGGCGGCCGTCATCCGCGAGCGGGTGCAGGGCAAGCGGCCGCGCCACCGGCTGGGCTTCCTGCTGGAGCATCCGGACCTGGACTTCCACCGCACGCTGGGCCAGGCCATCGCCCAGGCGGCCGAGGCCCATCCCGGCTGCCTGCCCCAGGCCGAGATCGAGTTCATGGACGACATCGCGCCCGAGGCCGTGTCGCAGCGCCTGCGCCGGCTCGGCGAGCGGGTGGATGCGGTGGCCCTGGTGGCGGCCGACCATGCGCTGATCGGTGCCGAGATCGCGCGGCTGAAGGCGCGCGGCGTGCCGGTCTTCGCGCTGATCTCCGAGCTCAGCTCCCCTGACCGCACCGGTTATGCGGGCCTCGACAACCGCAGCGTCGGCCGCACGGCGGCCTGGTTCATCACCAAGCTGGCGCGTGAGCCGGGCAAGGTGGTGATCTTCGTCGGCAGCCACCGCTTCCAGTGCCAGGAGCTGGCGGAGATGAGCTTCCGCTCCTATGTGCGCGAGCATGCCCCTCAGTTCGAGCTGCTGGAGCCCTTCGTCACGCTGGAAAGCAACGCGCTGGCCGAGGAGGGCATGCGCGAGCTGCTGCAGCGCTATCCCGAGATCGTCGGCGTGTTCGTGGCCGGCGACGGCACCGGCGGCGTGCTGCGGGCCTTGCGCGAGCACCGCGAGGCCGGCGGCGCGCCGGTGGTGGGGGTGGCCCGAGAGCTGATGGACTGCACCCGCGACGGCCTGATGCGGGGCGACCTGATGGCCGTGCTGTCCCACCCCTTGCCGGCCCTGGCGGCCGGACTGGTCAGCCGCATGGTGGCGGCGCTCGACGAGCCGGAGCGCCCACCCGGCAACCTGCTGGTCCCGCTGGAGACGCAGACCCCGGAAAGCCGCTGAGCGAGGACGCGCCCGACCGGCGGTTCAGCCGCTCAGCCCGCCACCGGCGGCCGCGTGCGCCGGTGCGAACCCCGCCGCACCAGCCAGCCCGACAGGTGCTGCTGCGGCTGCGTCACCTCGCCGCCGAGCAGGCGGCGCACGCCCTCGGTCACCAGGGCCTTCATCGGCTGGTGCCAGGTCGTCAGGTCGTAGGTCGGTGAGGACGCCAGCTCGATGTCGTCGAAGCCGAGGATGCCGATGCGGCCCTCCAGCCCGCGCTGGCGCAGCAGATCGATGGCGCCGATGGCCAGGATGTCGGTCTCGCAGAACAGCATGTCGGGCCAGTCCTGCGGCGCCCGGCTCTCCAGCAGCGCGTGCAGCGCGCTGGCCCCGCAGTCCCGGCGGTAGTGATCGGTGCCGATCACGGTGCGCAGGGCCAGGCCGTGGCCGCTCAGGCCTTCGCGGAAGCCGTCGAGCCGGCGCAGCTGGGTCGACTCCGACGGCGTGCCGGACATGTAGGCGACGTGGCCGGCGCCCTCGGCCGCGACCAGATCGGCCAGCGCACGGCCGGCGGCGCGGCCGTCGGTGCTGACGACCTGGATCTCGGGGTGGACGGTGCTGCGGTAGAGCACCACCAGCGGGATGTGCCGCACTTCGAGCGCCAGGCGCACCAGGTCATCGGTCAGCACCGTGCCCAGGAAGATCAGGCCATCGACCTGGAACTGGTCGGCCAGCGTCAGCAGCGGGCGTTGCGCCGTGCGGTCGCTGATGTTGAGCAGGATGCTGAGGTGGCCCTCGCGCTGCAGCTGCCGCGTGATCTCGTCGAGCACCGGCATCAGGTTGGGGTTGGCCAGCTCGTCGACCACCACGCCGATCAGCTGGCTGCGGCGCTTGATCAGGCCCCGGGCCAGCAGATTGGGCCGGTAGCCGAGCTCGGTGGCCACTTCCAGGATGCGCTCACGCACCTCGGGGGCGACGGACGCGCCATCGGTGAAGGCGCGCGAGACGGTCCAGCGCGAGACGCCGGCCCGCTCGGCCACGTCGATCGCGGTCACCTTGCGCGACTCGCCAGGGGCCGCCGGGCGCGGCGGTGCGTCGTCGTCGGGACGTGCGGGATCGGCGGCGGGCACGGGGTCGGACGAGGGGGTGGAGCGGCGGGGCATCGGCCGATGATAGCCAGCGGTCCGGCGGACGCCGTCGCGCCGGATGCCGCGCCCGCCCGCAGCGGTGCGGGATGCACGAGGCGATGCACACGAGTGCAAACCCTGATGCGCGGCCCGGAAGGCCTGCCCACAATGCACACCTGTGCAAGACGGAGTGCCGGTGAGGTCCGGCTTCCGGATGGCAAGAGGAGCCACGGCCAAGCACCGGCTGGCCGGGCCTTGCCCTGATTCCGGGCGGGTGATCGTCTTCGATCCCTCCCATTTTTTTCAACCCGATTTGCACACGTGAGCAAATCAAGGTCCACTCAGGAACCGCTTCATGATCAACGGTGAACAACGCATCTCCCGCCCGCTGCGCTGGGGCATGGTCGGCGGTGGCCGTACCGGCCAGGTCGGCTACAAGCACCGCAGCGGCGCGCTGCGCGACGGCACCTACCGCCTGGTCTGCGGTGCCTTCGATCTCGACGAGGCGCGCGGCCGTGACTTCGGCGTGAACCTGGGCGTGGCCGCCGAGCGCTGCTACGCCGACGTGCAGGCGCTGATCCAGGGCGAGGCCGGCCGCGCCGATGGCGTCGAGGTGGTCTCGGTGGCGACCCCCAACTTCACCCATTACGAGATCACCAAGGCGCTGCTGCAGGCCGGCATCCACGTGATCTGCGAGAAGCCGCTGTTCTTCTCGGTGACCGAATGTGAGGAGATCGCCGCGCTGGCCCGCGACAAGGGCCTGATCGTCGGCGTCACCTACGGCTTCACCGGCCACCCGCTGGTGCACCAGATGGCCGCGATGGTCAAGAAGGGCCTGCTGGGTGACATCCGCCTGGTCGACATGGCCTACACCCACGGCTTCAACGCCGGTGACGACACCGGCGCCGGCGAGGCCGTGAAGTGGCGCACCAACCCGCGCACCGCCGGCCCGACCTTCGTGCTGGGCGACATCGGCACCCATCTGTACTACCTGTCGGAAGTGGTGCTGCCGCAGCTCAAGGTCGAGCGCCTGCTGTGCGACCGCAAGGCCTTCATCCCGACCCGCGCGCCGCTGGAAGACCACGCCACCGTGCTGATGCACTACGACAACGGCGCGCGCGGCCGGCTGTGGGTGTCGTCGGTGGATGCCGGCAACATGGGCTCGCAGCGCTACCGCTTCGTCGGCAGCAAGGCCAGCGTGTCCTGGTCGGATGCGCATCCGGATCAGCTGCACTACGAGGTGCAGGGCGAGCCCGGCCGCGTGCTGCACCACGGCATGCCCTATCTGGAAGACGAGAGCCTGGCGGCCGACCGCATGGGCGCGCTGCACACCGAGGGCCTGGGCGACAGCTGGGCCAACATCTATCTGTGGATCGCCCAGGCCATCGACGCCCGTCAGCGCGGCGACGAGGCCTTCCTGGCCACCCACCACTACCCCGACATCCAGGCCGGCCTCGAAGGCGTGCGCTGGCTGGAGAACTGCGTGCGCTCGGCCGACGCCGGTGCCGCCTGGGTCGACTTCCGCTGAAGCCCCCCCGCATTCCCTCTTCGACATCCTCCGGAACTGAACCCTCATGAAACTCGCCATCTGCACGGACGTCTACGGCAACCTGTCCTACACCGAGATGCTGGACAAGGTGAAATCCCTCGGCATCGACGCGGTCGAGATGACCGCCGGCGGCTGGGCCGGCTGCCCTCACGTCAAGCGCCAGGAGCTGCTCGACAGCGAATCCGCGCGCATCGCCTTCATGGCCGAGCTGGAGAGCCGCGGCATGGAGATCGCCGCGCTGAACTGCTCGGGCAACCCGCTGTCGCCCGGCGAGATGGGCGAACGCCACACCGCCTCCACCTACGACACCATCCGCCTGGCCGGCCTGCTGGGCGTGAAGAAGGTGGTGATGATGTCGGGCTGCCCGGCCGGCGCCCCCGGTGACCGGACGCCGAACTGGATCACCTCCACCGTCTCCTGGCCCGACTACATGGCCCCGGCGCTGGACTACCAGTGGAACGAGGTGGCCATCCCCTGGTGGAAGGCCTTCGTGCAGCACTGCGAGGCGCACGGCGTCACGCAGATCGCGATCGAGGAGTTCCCCTGCATGCTGGTCTACAACCCGGCCACGCTGCTGCGCCTGCGTGCGGCGGTGGGCCCGGTGGTCGGCATCAACCTCGACCCCTCGCACCTGATCGCGATGGGCGCGGACCCGATCGCCTCGGCGCGGGCGCTCAAGGGCGCCATCCACCACATCCACGGCAAGGATGCGCGCATCGAGCGTGGTCTGGCCGACATCAACGGCCTGCTGGAGACCCAGCCCGTCACCGCGGCCGAGACCCGCACCTGGAACTACGTGGCGGTCGGCTGCGGCCAGGACCTGCAGTGGTGGAAGGAGTTCTTCTCGGTCTGCCGCATGGGCGGCTACGACGGCCACGTCTCGCTGGAGATGGAGGACCTGACGATGTCCATCGAGGCCGGCGTGCGCACCTCCGTCGACGCCCTCAAGCAGACCATCAGCGTCTGAGTCCGCTGACCCCGGGCCCTCAGGCCACGCCGATGTCGCGTGGCCGCCCGGGGCAGCCTGCAAGCAGGAGACAAGCCGATGAACAGGGCCACGCCCGATGCCGGCCATGTGCTGGAGATGAGGGGCATCTGCAAGAGCTTTCCGGGCGTCAAGGCGCTGGACGGCGTGCACCTGAAGGTGCGGCCGGGCACGGTGCACGTGCTGGTCGGCGAGAACGGCGCCGGCAAGTCCACGCTGATGAAGGTGCTCAGCGGCGAGCACGCGATCGACGAGGGCGAGATCTGGTTCCGTGGCGAGCGCCTGGACGGTGGCGGCACGCGCGATGCGCTGGCCCGCGGCATCGCGATGATCCACCAGGAGCTCAGCCCGGTGCCGGAGATGACGATCGCCGAGAACATCTTCCTCGGCCGTGAGCCGACGCTGCGCCACGGGCCGCTGGCCGCCTTGCGCAGCTTCGTCGACTTCGCCGAGATGGCGCGCCAGACCCAGGCCCTGTTCGATCGGCTGGGCCTGCGCTATGCGCCGACCCAGCGCATGGGCGAGCTGAGCATCGCGGGCATGCAGCTGGTGGAGATCGGCAAGGCGATCTCGCGCGGGGCTTCGCTGGTGATCATGGACGAGCCGACCTCGGCCATCAGCGACACCGAGGTCGAGATGCTGTTCCGCCAGATCGACGACCTGAAGTCGCGTGGCGTGGCCATCATCTACATCTCGCACAAGATGGACGAGATCTTCCGCATCGCCGACGACATCACGGTGATCCGGGACGGCCAGTACGTGGCCTCCGGTGCGGCCACCGATTACGACGAGCCGCGGCTGATCGCGCAGATGGTGGGCCGCAGCATCGAGCGCATCTTCCCGAAGGAGACGGTGCCCATCGGTGCCACCGTGCTGGAGCTGCGCGGGCTCACGCGGCGCGGCGTGTTCGAGGACATCAGCTTCCAGGTCGCCGCCGGCGAGATCGTCGGCCTGGCCGGCCTGATCGGCGCCGGACGGACCGAGGTGGTGCGCGCGCTGTTCGGGCTCGACCCGCTGGACGCCGGGCAGATCCTGCTGGACGGCCGGCCGGTGACGATCCGGCGCCCGGCCGACGCCATCGGACGCGGCATCGCGATGGTCTCGGAAGACCGCAAGGGTGAGGGGCTGGTGCTGTGCCGATCGGTTGGCGAGAACATCGCGCTGGCCAACCTGACGCGCTTCGTGCGCGGCCCCGTCGGCCTGCTGGACCGCGCGGACGAGCAGCGGGAGGCCGAGCGCATGCGCAAGCTGCTGCGCATCAAGACCGCCAGCCTGGACACCGGCGCTGGCACGCTCAGCGGCGGCAACCAGCAGAAGATCGTGCTGGCCAAGTGGCTGCTGGGCGACCTGAAGGTGCTGATCCTCGACGAGC
This sequence comes from Pseudaquabacterium rugosum, assembly GCF_038066575.1. Classification (NCBI taxonomy): domain Bacteria; kingdom Pseudomonadati; phylum Pseudomonadota; class Betaproteobacteria; order Burkholderiales; family Sphaerotilaceae; genus Pseudaquabacterium; species Pseudaquabacterium rugosum. The sequence goes on from NZ_JBBUTF010000030.1 coordinate 11,272, forward strand.
CCACACGCGGCATCGACGTGGGCTCGAAATCCGAGATCCACCGCTTGATGACCGACTTCGCCAGGCAGGGCCTGGCGATCATCATGATCTCCTCGGAGCTGCCGGAAGTGCTCGGCATGAGCGACCGGGTGATCGTGATGCAGGAAGGACACGTCACCGGCCAGCTGAGCCGGGCCGACGCGACACAGGAATCCATCATGGCCCTGGCCACCGGAGCGAGACAATGAACAAGACCACGAGCCTGATCGCCGAATGGAGCGGCAGCTTCCAGACCCGCTACCCGAACTTCTCCGACATCTACCGCCGCTACGGCACGATGCTGATCTTCATCGGGCTGTGCCTGCTGGCCTCGGTGCTCAGCGAGACCTTCCTGACGGTGGGCAACCTGACCAACGTGCTGCGCCAGGTGGTGGTCGTCAGCCTGCTGGCCTGTGGTGTCACCTTCATCATCATCCTGGGCCACATCGACGTCTCGCTGGGTTCGGTGCTGGCGCTGGCCGGCACGGTGGCGGCCAGCGTGATGGCCGAGACCGGCAACCTCGGCCTGGCCCTGAGCGCCGGCATGGGCGTGGGCGTGGTCACCGGCTTCATCAACGGCTGGGTGGTGACGCACTTCAAGATCCCGTCCTTCATCCTGACGCTGGCGATGATGACGGTGGCGCGCGGCATCGTGCTGCTCTACACCGGCGGCCTGCCCGTCAGCGGCCTGGGCGACGACTTCAGGATCATCGGCCAGGGTGACATCGGGCCGGTGCCGATCTCGGTGCTGATCCTGGCGGCCGCGGCCGGGCTGTGCTGGGTGCTGCTCAACCGCACGCGCTTCGGTCGCCATGTGGTGGCCACCGGCGGCAATCTGCGCGCCGCCACCGCCTCGGGCATCGACACCGACCGTGTGGTGCGCCTGGCCTTCGTCCTCAACGGCGTGCTGGTGGCGTTGGCCGGCATCGTGCTGATGTCGCGCATCAACTCGGGCCAGCCGGCCGCGGGCGTGTCCTACGAGTTCGATGCCATCACCGCGGTCGTCATCGGCGGTACCAGCCTGATGGGCGGCACCGGCACCATCGGCGGCACGCTGGTGGGCGCGATGATCATCGGCGTCATCAACAACCTGCTGAACCTGATGAACGTCAGCTCGTACTGGCAGCAGGTGGTCAAGGGCCTGATCATCGCCGTGGCGGTGATCCTGGACGTCAAGACCAAGGGCGGTGGCCGGCGTGGCTGATGTCTGAGGCCTGAAGCCTGACGCCTGAAACGAGGGTCCTCGGTGCCCCTGGACCCGACCACCGCCGAACCTTCATCTCCCCATCCGACCCACGGAGGACGCCGCACGCCCGCAGTACCCGCCCCACGCCCTTCCCGCACGACAGAGACATCGCCGGCCCAACGTTCGAGCCCACCACGGGCCCCGGCCGGCGCCACCCAGATGGAACGAGATCCCGGAGCCCCCACCATGACGATCACCAAGCGCCTTTTCAGCCTGAGCCTGCTGGCCGCCGCCCTCGGCACGGCCGTGATGACGGCCCAGGCCCAGTCGGCGAAGTTCGCCGTCGGCTACACCAACATCGCCGATTCGGACTTCTTCCCCAACATGGTCAAGAAGGCCTTCATCGACGCGGCCAAGGCCGATGCAGCGGTCGACGTGAAGTTCGCCGACGCGAACAACGACGTCACCCGACAGCTCGACCAGATCGACAACTTCATCGCGCAGAAGGTCAAGGCCATCGTCGTCGTGCCGGTCGACTACGAGGGCATCACCCCGGGCATCGAGCGGGCCAACAAGGCCGGCATTCCGGTCGTGACCCTCAACATCCAGGCCAAGGGCGGCAAGTCCACCTTCGTCGGTTCGAAGAACATCGATGCCGGCCGCATGCAGGGCGAGTTCATGGCCAAGGCGCTGCCGCAGGGCGCCAAGGTGCTGTACCTGCAGGGCACGCCGGGCCTGTACCACTCGATGGAGCGTGAGCAGGGCTTCATGGCCGCGCTCAAGGCGCGCAAGGACGTGAACGTGCTGTCCTCGCTGTCGGGCAACTACAGCCGCGCCGAGGGCATGAAGATCACCGAGGACTGGGTGCAGCGCTATCCGAAGTTCGACGCCATCGTCGCGGCCAATGACCAGATGGCGCTGGGTGCGCTGCAGGCGCTGAAGACGGCCGGCCGCAAGGGCGTGCTGATCTCGGGCATCGACGGCACGGCGGATGCCAAGACGGCGATCAAGGCCGGCGAGATGGCGCAGTCGGTGCTGCAGAACGGCCAGGCCCAGGCCCAGGGCGCGTTCAAGGTGCTGACCGAGCTGAAGGCCGGCAAGGCCGCGCCGGCCGACGTGCTGGTGCCCTTCGAGTCCATCAGCAAGGACAACGTGGCGCGCTATTGAGGTAATTGAGGCGACTGAGGCCCCTGAAGCCTCTGAAGCCACCATCACCGCTGTCGACCCGCCCCTGACTCTGGAGATCGGCGTGCATGCCACCCCCGTCACGGCCTTCGCGCACACCGGCGCACACGGCCTCGCCGATGCGGCCGCCCCGGCCACGCCGCCGACGGACATGGACGCGCTGCTGGATCAGGTGGCGCGGCGCCATGCGGCGCTCAGCCCGCAGCTGCAGCGCATCGCCCGCCATGTCGAGCGCCACCGCAGCACGCTGGCGCTGGAGCGCATCCAGGACGTGGCGGCGGCCTGCGGCGTGCAGCCCTCGGCCGTGGTGCGCTTCGCCCAGTGCTTCGGACTGAGGGGCTTCCATGCGCTGAAGCGGCTGGCGGTGCCGGGGGCGCTGGCCACCGCCCGGGCGGCAGCGGCCGCGGGTGCCGGCGGGGCGATCCGTGCCACGCCGGGGGCCGATGTCCCGGGCGCGGAGGGGCTGCCCCTGGCCGACTGGTCGTCCGAGGCCCGGTCAGCGCTGGACCGCCAGCGGCAGGGCCTGGTGCGCCAGCTCGCCCGCGACCTGCCGCCCGAGCTGGCGCCGGCGGCACGCCTGCTGCTGCAGGCCCGCCGGGTCTGGATCGCGGGCGAAGGGCCGGGTGCGGCCGTCGCCCGCCGTCTGGCCTGCGGCTGGTCCGGCGGGGTGTCCACCGGCCCTGCGCCCGCGCTGCGCCTGCTGGATCCGCCGCTGGCCACGGCGATGGACCGTGACGATCTCTGCCTGCTGGTGCATCTGGCTCCGCACGACGGGCCGCTGCCCGGCCTGGCCGCCCAGGCGCGGCGCATGGGGGCGCCGGTCATCGTGCTGACCGACAGCCGCCTGCCGCGGCTGGGCCAGCAGGCCGATGTGCGCCTGCTGGTCGAGCCCTGGCCGGCGCTGGTGGGCCCGATGGCTGGGGCGGGCAGCGGTGTCCGGCCGGCCTTGGCCGATGGCAGCGCCTTGCCCGCGCTGTGGCTGGCCGAGGCCTTGCTGATCTGCTGCGCCCATCTGGCGCGCCGCGAGGGTCTGCCGGGCGGCCCGTCTCCTCATGATGCGCCGGAGGTGGCATGAGGCCGGTCCGGTGCCTCACGGCGCGGCAGGCGGCGGCCGGTGGCCGATCTGTCGGTCGGCGCTCAGACGCTTTCGGGCGTGTGCAGATCCATCGGCAGCAGGTGCTGTTGCAGCCCGATCGGCAAGCCGACGTGCAGCCCGGTCTGTGGCGGGGCCAGCGCGCGCGCCATCGCCTGCACGGCCTGGCGCGCGAGGGCCGGCAAGGGGTGCGACTGCACCAGATGCAGCTGCCCGCGCAGCAGGCCCAGGCGCGAGATCTCGGTCAGCTCGTGGCAGGCGCCGATCAGCTCGGTGCCCGCGGCCCCGGCGGGGCTGCCGGCCGCCCGTTCGGCCTGCAGCGCCTGCAGCACGCCCTCCAGGCCGCCGCCGGCGACGTAGAAGCCCACCAGCTCGCTCTCGCGGTGCAGCAGCTCGCGCAGGATCTCGCCGGCCATGCGTTCGTTCTCCAGCGTGACCAGCGCCTCCAGCACCTCGAACTGAGGGGCATGGGCCCGCACATAGGCGCGAAAGCTCATCTCGAACAGCTCCTGACCCTGGTAGCGGTGCGAGCCGACGAACAGCGCCAGCCGGCCCGGCCGCGGCGCCAGCCGGGTCAGGAACCAGGCGGCGGTGCGGCCCACCCGCCGCCAGTCGACGCTGATGCAGCCGGCACGGCCGGGGGCGCTCAGATCGTGCATCAGCGCGAAGGTCGGCACGCCGCGTGCGCGCAGCTGCTCGACGGCCGCGCTGACCTGCGGATGGTCGGCCGCCACCACCGCCACCGCGTCCACCCGCCGGCCCATCTCCAGCAGGCTGTCGCTGACCGCATCGGGCGCGATGTCGGCCATGTAGGCCACCAGCGCCCGGCCGCGGACCGTCGGCTCGGCCTCCACCGCCTCGCACAGGGCCTGGGCCAGGCGGCGGTAGAAGGCCGGCTCCGAGCCCAGCAGCAGGAAGCCGAAGGTGCGCGGCGGGCGGCTGCCGCGCACGCGCTCGCGGATCACGGCGGCGCCGCGGAAGTCCAGTGCCTCGGCCGCCTGGCGCACCTGCTCGGCGGTGTCGGCGCGCACCGGCGCGCGGGCATTGAGCACCCGGTCGACCGTCGACACGCTCAGGCCCGCGGCGCGGGCCACGTCCTCGATGGTGGCGCGGCGGCGTGGGCCGGCGGCGGGCCCTGCAGGCGAGTCAGGCGCGGCAGGCGAGGGGGAGGGCTGGTCAGCAGGCGGGCGCATGGCTCTCATTCTTTCAGGCTGTCATGAAAGGTTCTGACAGGTTCCGGAGTCGGGTCGCGCCGTGGGCGAACCCGCTTTCTAGCATGCGGCTCATCCGCTGCACGGTCCGGCACGAAGGCCAGGACGGCGCCGCGGCACGGTCGCGCCGGCCGATGGTGGCCGGCACCGAAACCTCTCATTTCCCTTCAAGGATCGCATCATGACCCTGCGTATCGGCATCATCGGCTGTGGCGGCATCGGCCAGGAACACGCCCGTCGACTGCACGTCCAGCTGCCCGGCGCCCGCGTGGTCGCCCTGCAGGACCTGCGTCGCGACACCGCACTCGCCTTCAACGAGCAGGCCGGCCTGCGCGCCCGGGTGCACGAGCGCATGGAAGACCTGATCGCCTCGCCCGAGGTCGATGCCGTGCTGGTGGCCAGTTGGGGGCCGGCCCACGAGGCCCAGGTGCTGGCCTGCATCGACGCCGGCAAGCCGGTGTTCTGCGAGAAGCCGCTGGCCACCACCGCCGACGGCGCACGGCGCATCGTCGAGGCCGAGGTGGCCGCTGGCCGTCGCCTGGTGCAGGTCGGCTTCATGCGGCGCTTCGATGCCGGCTATCGCCTGCTCAAGCAGACGGTCACCAGCGGGGCCATCGGTGCACCGCTGCTGGCCCACTGCGCCCACCGCAATCCGGCCGTACCGGACAGTTATGTCGGCGACATGGGCATCACCGACACCTTCATCCACGAGATCGACACGCTGCGCTGGCTGCTGGACGACGATTACGCCAATGTTCAGGTGCGGGAGGGCCGCAAGACCCGCCATGCCCATGCCGGCCTGCACGACCCGCTGATGGTCACGCTGCAGACCCGGGGCGGCGTGCTGATCGACACCGAGATCTTCGTCGCCTGCCGCTTCGGCTACGACATCCAGTGCCAGATCGTCGGCGAGACCGGCGCCGCCAGCCTGCCCGAGCCGATGAGCGTCACGCTGCGCGAGGGCGGCCGCCAGGGCGGCGCCATCCTGATGGACTGGAAGCGCCGCTTCATCGAGGCCTATGACGTCGAGCTGGCGGCCTGGCTGGCCGACACCGCGGCGGGCCAGGTCAGCGGGCCGACGGCCTGGGATGGCTATCTGGCCTCCGCCACCGCCGAGGCCTGCATCCGTGCCCGCCGCTCCGGCGCCATCGAGCCGCTGGAGACGATGGCCCGCCCCGCACTCTACGACCCGCGCTGAGACCTCACGCCCTGCCTCACGCCCGGCGCGGCCCGCCCTCCGGTGGGCCCGCTGTTCCATCCACCCCCCCATCCGGCCAGCGTTGCCGGCCCCATCCCGACAGGAGACCCCCGATGAAGATCGCGCTCGACCCCTACATGATCCGGCACCTGCCGCTGACCGAGCTGCCGGCGGCCGTGGCCGAACTCGGCTACGACCAGATCGAGCTGTCGCCGCGCAGCGACTTCCTCGACTGGTGGGTGATGCCGCGCGCCACCGGCGCGCGCATGGCCGGCTTCAAGGCCGCGATGCGCGCGGCCGGCGTCGGCCTGGCCTCGGTGCAGCCGATGTACCGCTGGGCCAGCCCCTTCGAGGACGAGCGCCAGTGGGCCGTGCGCTGCTGGAAGAAGGCCGTCGAGGTGGCCGTCGAGATGGACTGCCAGTTGATGGTCAGCGAGTTCGGCCGCGGCGCCTCGCCCGAGCGCACGGTGGCCGAGCGCAACGGCCTGGCGACGAACCTCAACACCCGGGAAGCCTGCGAGGCCGCCTGGTTCCGCTCGATGGACGAGCTGCTGCCCATCCTCGAACGTGAGGGGATCACGCTCAGCGTCGAGCCGCATCCGGAGGACTGGATCGAGCAGTACCAGCCGGCCTGCGACATCGTGCGCAACATCGGATCCGAGGCGCTCAAGCTCAGCTTCATCGCGCCGCACGCGTTCTTCTACGGCGGCGAGATCGGGGCGATGGTGCGCGAGGCGGGCGATCTGCTGGCCCATGTGCGGGTGGCCGACACCTTCGACCACCGCAAGAGCAGCCAGCTGCGCTACATCGTGAACCCGCCGGGCTCCAGCCAGGTGCGGGTGCACCAGCACCTGGACATCGGCCAGGGTGAGGTGGACTTCGACGCACTGTTCGCGGCGATGGGCGCGATCGGCTTCGACGGGCTGGTCTCGGCCTGCGTGTTCGCCTGGGAGGAGCGCGCGGCCGAGTCCAGCCGGGCGATGCGCACGCAGATCGGTGCGCTGATCGAGCGCCACGGCCGGCGCTGACCCACGGCGCGCCATCTTCGCGGGTTCAGCGCGGATTCAGCGCGGGTTCAGCGCCCGGTGGCCGACGAGGCTGTCGCGTCCGTCAGGCGATAGGCGGTGTTGAAATCCGTCCCGTCCTCCAGCCGCTGCAGCAGGCGCTGCAGGGCCAGCGGGTCGCCCTGGGCGAGCCAGGTGCGCACCTCATGGCCGGCCGCGGTGTAGAGCGGGCGGATCTCGGGCTCCCCGCGGGCGCGGCGGGCCGCATGGTCGGCCTCGCCCCAGCGGCGCACGCCCTCCAGCCATTGCGCCTGGGTGCGCAGCGCCATGAGCTGCGCCCGCGTCGGCCGCGGCACCTGCTGCTGTGCCAGCCAGTCCCAGTGGCCGTCATCGTGTTCGGGGGCCTGGCTGACGGCCACCGCCAGCCCCTCATCGAACCAGGTTGGCAGCGCCATCCAGGCACGCCAGCCCAGCCGGGTGCGGATCTCGTCATGCGACCACTCGTGGGCCAGGAAGTCGCCATTGAAGCCACGGGGTGACAGCAGGATCTCGTGCCCGTGGATCCTGGCCCGCGAGCCCTGGCCGCCGAAGGCTTCGTAGCAGCCCTCGCTGACGCAGGCATGCACACGGGGCGCGGAGACCGGCGGCCCCCAGACGACACGCATGCGCTGCTCGGCCACCCGCACCGCCGACAGGAGCGCCTGACGCTGCACCTCATCGGCCTCGCGCTCGATCCAGACCTGCGGCGCGATGCGCTCCAGGCCGAAGGACTGCGGCGTCAGCAGCTTCAGCCCCTGCAGATTGGCGCAGGCCGGCAAGACCAGGCTGATCGCCAGCACCAGGGCGACGGACCGTTGACGCTGTCGCCGTCGTCGTCGAACCGTCGGCACCGTGTCCAGGACAGGGGAGGGGACCTGGTGCGGTTCGCCGGGGCGGGCGGGCTCGTCGGGCGCATGGGGGGAGCATAACGCTTCAGATGAAAGGTCATGGACGTTCGCGGACCTTTCTGTCCGGACCTCGGTCCGGGCGGCCAGCAGTCATGCGGTCATGCGGTCAGCGGATCGCGCGGCGCGTTCCTGCGGCGCGGCGGGCTGCCGCGCTGTGCCTCGTCGGCCAGCCAGTCCATGACCCGGGCATCGTCGGCATAGGCGACGTTCAGCCGCGTCCAGGGTGAGCGCTGTGGCTGAGCGTGGAAGAGCTCGCCGGGTGCCAGCATGATGCCGGCTTCGATCGCCCGCTGCGCGACCTGGCGCATGTCGACGTCATCGCCCGGAAGGCGGGCCCAGATGAAGGGGCCGCCCGCGGGCTGCAGGAAGATCTGGAGGCCACGGCTGGCCAGGGCTTGGCCGACGCGGACACCCGTCTCGCGCAGGCGGTCCGACAGGCGGCGGACATGGGCCAGATGACGGCCCTCGGCCAGCAGGGTGTGCAGCAGGCGCTCGACCAGCTCGCTGCTGGTCAGCGTCGAGCGCATCTTCTGCAGCAGCAAGCGCTCCACCGTGTCCTCGTCAGCGCAGACGTGGCCGACCCTCAGGCTGGGCGACAGGGTCTTGGAGAAGGTGCCGACATGGATCACGCGTTGCAGGCCGTCCAGGCCGGCCAGCGTGTCCAATCCGGGCGGTTCCAGTCCGCCCATCGCGTCGAGTTCGACGATCCGCAGGTCCAGCTCTCGTGCCAGCTTCAGGATCTCGCGCTTGACCTCCGGCGTACAGCAGCTGCCCGTCGGGTTGTGCAGATGCGTCATCAGCACCATGACCCGCGCCTGGTGGCGCAGGGCCAGCGTACGCAGGCTGCTCAGGTCCGGACCGTCTGCCCTGCGGGGCACGCCGACCAGGCGGTGGCCGTTGGCGCGCAGCATCGCGAACAGATTGGTCGAGCCCGGGTCATCGACCAGCACGGCCTCCTGCGGGCGCAGCAGTACCCGAGTGATCAGCTCCAGCGCCTGCGAGGCGCCATGGGTCAGCACGATCTGGTGCGGTGCCGCCAGGATCTGGCGCTGGGCCAACAGGGCGGCGATCTGCTGGCGCAACGGCAGGTAGCCGTTGGGCGAGCCATAGTGCGCCGGGCTGGCGTTGCGCTTGCGCGACAGGGCCGCCATCGCCTGTCGCACACCGGTCTCGTCCAGCCAGTCCGCGGGCAAGGCCGCGCTGCCTGCGCGCACCAGCTCCGGGCCGTCCTCGTAGATGCGGCGCAGCATCCACTGCTCGTCGACCGTGGTCTGGCCGACGAAGGGGCTGCGGCGGGGCGTCTGGGCTGGCCGGCGTTCGGCGACGAAGTAGCCGCTGGCCCGGCGCGAGGTGACCAGCCCTTCCGCCAGCAATCGCTGGTAGGCGTTGATCACCGTCATCGTGCTGACGCCGCTGGAGCGGGCCAGTTCACGCACCGACAGCAGCCGTTGTCCAGGCGTCAGCTCGCCGTGCTCGATGCGTCGCGTCAACGCCTCGACGATCTGGCGCACCAGCGGTGTTTCGGCGTCCGGGTCCAGGGGCAGGGCTCGCATGGGTTCCCCAATCGGGTGCAGGAAGCCCAGTCCGGTGCGTGTTTGCCCGGGGGCTGTTATGGCAGTGAAGTGCCCAACTGTATATATGCGATCGACGGTCTTGATGCGTCAATCGCTCATGGCCATCGACTGCCATGGCTGTCTCGAACAGGAACCGTGCATGACCCCGTCGACCCTGACTCTCCAGAATCTCCTGCCGCACCCGACGCGTCGCCAGTGGGCCGGTGTCGTGCTGGCACTCGGCCTGGCTGCCGGGCCGCTCGCGGCCGTTGCCGCACCGACGACGCTCAAGATCATCCCGCACTCGAACGTGACGGTGCTCGATCCGATCTGGACCACCGCGTACATCTCGCGCAACTTCGGCTACATGATCTACGACACCCTGTTCGGCACCGATGCCAAGGGCGCGATCAAGCCACAGATGGTCGACAGGTGGAGCGTCTCCAAGGATGGAAAGACCTGGACCTTCACCCTGCGCGAGGGCCTGGCCTTCCACGACGGCAAGCCGGTGACCAGCGAGGACGTGGTGGCCTCGCTCAAACGCTGGGCCAGCCGTGACACCTTCGGCGGCCAGCTGGCCAAGGGCCTCGCGGGTTACGAGACGCCGGACGCGAAGACCTTCGTGCTGAAGTTCAACGAGCCGTTCGGCCTGGTGCTGGAAGCCTTGGGCAAACCCTCGGCCAACGTGCCCTTCATCATGCCCAAGCGCGTGGCCGACACCCCGGGTGACACGCAGATCAAGGAGACGGTGGGCTCCGGGCCGTACATGTTCAAGGCCGACGAGTTCCGGCCCGGCGACAAGCTGGTGTTCGTCAAGAACACGGCCTACAAGCCCCGCGCCGAGCCGCCCTCGGGCACCACTGGCGGCAAGCAGGTGCATGTCGACCGCGTCGAGTGGTTGATCATCCGCGACGCCCAGACCCAGCTGAACGCGCTGCTCAATGGCGAGGCCGACATCCTGGAGCAGCCGGCCTTCGAGCAGTACGCGACGCTGCGCAGCAAGCCCGAAATCCAGCTGATCGACGCGCAGCCCGCGGGCAGCCAGTTCATCCTGCGCTTCAACCATCTGCATCCGCCGTTCAACAACGAGAAGATCCGCCGTGCGGCCATGCTCGCGCTGGGCCAGGAGGCCTTCCTGAAGGCCCAGGTGGGTGCGCCCGGACTGATGCGCTTCTGCAAGAGCATGTTCCCCTGCGGCACGCCCTTCGAATCGTCCAGCACCGGTGCCTACACCGGCACTGCCGATCCGGCCAAGGCCAAGGCGCTGCTGGCCGAGGCCGGCTACAAGGGCGAGCCGGTGGTGCTGATGCGCCCGACCGATCTGTCGGCCATCACCAAGCTGCCGCTGGTGGCCAAGCAGCAACTCGAAGCGGCCGGCTTCAAGGTCGATCTGCAGACCATGGACTGGCAGACGCTGGTGGCGCGCCGCGCCAAGAAGGACCTGCCTTCGGCCGGCGGCTGGAACGTCTTCATGACTTCGTGGACAGCGTCCGACATCCTCAATCCGCTGACCATGGCGATGATGAACGCGTCCGGCGACAAGGGCTGGTTCGGTTGGCAGGACGATCCCACGCTGCAGGACATCAAGCTGCGCTTCTCCAAGGCCGGCAGCGATGCCGAGAAGAAACAGCTGGCCGAGCAGGCCCAGCTGCGCGCCTTCGAGACGGTCAGCCATGTGCCGGTCGGCCAGTACAACCAGCCGGCGGCCGTGCGCCAGGGCATCACCGGCCTGGTGCCGGCCGGTGCCCAGGTCTACTGGAACATCCGCAAGCCGTAAGGCAGGGGCCTGACCATGCTGAGCTTCATCGCGCGGCGCTTGCTGGCGACCTTGCCGGTGCTGGTGGTCGTGGCGGTCGCGGTCTTCATGATCGTGCGTCTGACCCCGGGTGATCCAGCCGCGGTGATCGGCGGCAACAGCGCCACCAGCGAAGACCTGGCGCGCATCCGCATCCAGCTGGGCCTGGCCGAGCCGCTGCCGGTGCAGTTCTGGGTCTGGTGCCAGGGGCTGCTGCACGGTGATCTGGGCCACTCCTACTTCCTCAACAAGCCGGTGGTCGAGCTGATCGCCCAGCGCATGGAGCCCACGCTCTCGCTGGCCGGTGGCACGTTGCTGCTCGCGGTGCTGGTGGCGCTGCCGCTGGGCACGCTGGCGGCCTGGCGCATGGGCGGCTGGCTGGACCGGGCGGTGATGAGCTTCTCGGTGGCTGGCTTCTCCGTGCCGGTGTTCGTGGTCGGCTACCTGCTGATCTGGGCGCTGGCGCTGGAGCTGCAGTGGTTCCCGGTGCAGGGCTACCGCCGGCTGGCCGAGGGCCCGGGCCTGTGGCTGTGGCATCTGGTACTGCCCTGCCTGACCCTGGCCATCACCTACGTGGCGCTGCTGGCGCGGGTGACCCGGGCCTCGGTCAGCGAGGCGCTGACCGAGGACTACATCCGCACCGCCCGCGCCAAGGGACTGGCCGAGCGCCAGGTGCTGAGCCACCACGCGCTGCGCAACGCGGCGGTGCCGGTGGTGACCATCATCGGTGTCAGTGCGGCGCTGCTGCTGGGCGGCGTGGTGGTGACCGAGACGGTGTACGCCATTCCCGGCCTGGGCCAGTTGACGGTGGACGCGGTGCTCAACCGCGACTTTCCGGTGCTGCAGGGCGTGGTGCTGTTCTTCGCCCTGATGTATGTGGTGATCAATCTGCTGGTGGACGTGAGCTACCTGTTCCTGGATCCACGGATCCGCCACTGAGGCCCTGGCCCACCGAACCCGAGCGAGGCTGAACATGCAGATCCCCTGGCGATCCCTGGCGTGCAATGGCGCGGTGCGCATGGGGGGCGGCGTGCTGCTGGTCCTGCTGCTGGTGGCCCTGATGGCCCCCTGGATGGGCACCATCGAGCCCACCGCGATGGACTACGACCACATCTCGGTGCCCGCTGGCACAGCCGCGCAGGTCGCGCTGCCCGACGGGCGCAGCGTGGCCCACACCTTCTGGATGGGCAGCGACAACGTCGGTCGCGACATCTGGAGCCGGGTGGTCTACGGCACCCGGGTGTCGCTGCTGGTCGGCCTGTTCACCGCTGCGGTGGCGGTGGCCGGCGGTTGCCTGCTCGGCCTGCTGGCGGGCTTCTTCCGGTCACTGGATGCGGTACTGATGCGCGTGCTCGACGGCCTGATGGCCATCCCCGCCGTGCTGCTGGCCATCACCCTGGTGGCGGTGCTGGGTGCCAGCCTGCCGACGGTGATCCTGGCCATCGCGCTGCCCGAGGTGCCGCGCGTGACCCGTCTGGTGCGCGCCCTGGTGATGAGCCTGCGTGAGGAGCCCTTCGTCGAGGCCGCGCGCGCGCTGGCCACGCCCGACGGCGTGATCCTCTGGCGCCACATCCTGCCCAATGCCCTGGCGCCGCTGATCGTGCAGGGCACCTTCATCGCGGCCTCGGCGGTGATGACCGAGGCCATCCTGAGCTTTCTCGGCCTGGGTCTGCCGGCCGAGGTGCCGACCTGGGGAAACATCATGGCCGAAGGGCGGGTGCAGTTCTCCCAGGCGCCGGGCAACGTGCTGTTCCCGGCGCTGTTCCTGGTGCCGACGGTGCTGGCCGTCAATCTGCTGGGCGACGGGCTGCGTGACGTGCTCGACCCCAAGTTCGCCAAGCGCTTCTGAAGTGCTCCGAAGTTCCGACCCCGCGACCGTGGACGCCATGACCGACACCCCGATGCCTGATGCCCCGCTGCCTGATGCCCCGGTGCTGCTGATCGAGGGCCTGCAGGTGGCGCTGCCACCCGATGCCGACCGCCCGCACGCCATTGAACGTCTGGACCTGCGCATCGACGCGGGCCGCACGCTGTGCGTGGTGGGGGAGTCCGGTTCCGGAAAGTCGGTGCTGGCCACCACCGTGATGGGCCTGCTGGCCAAGGGCCTGCAGGTCAGCCAGGGCCGGGTGGTGCTGGCGGGTGAGACGCTGGTGGACGGCGCCCGAAGTGTGTCGGAGTCGCGTTGGCGGGCGCTGCGCGGCCAGGTGATGGGCATGGTGTTCCAGGAACCGATGACGGCGCTCAACCCGGTACTGAGCTGTGGCGAGCAGCTCGATGAGCTGCTGCGCACCCACACCCGCTGGGGCGCGGCCGAGCGCAAGGCCCGGGTGATGGCGTTGTTGCAACAGGTGCGTCTGCCCGATCCGCCACGCATCTGGGCCAGCCATCCCCATCAGCTGTCGGGCGGTCAGCGCCAGCGCATCGTCATTGCCATGGCCATGCTGCTCAAGCCGCGTCTGCTGATCTGCGACGAGCCGACCACCGCGCTGGACGTCACCACCCAGGCCGAGATCCTGCGACTGATCGACGATCTTCAGGCGCAGCACGGCACGGCGGTGCTGTTCATCACCCACGACATGGGCGTGGTGGCCGAGATCGCCGACGAGGTGCTGGTGATGCACCGCGGCCGCCAGGTCGAACGCGGCCCGGCCGTCCAGGTGCTGCAGCAGCCGCGCGAGGCCTACACGCGTGAGCTGCTGGCCGCCGTGCCCGGCATGGTGCCGCCGCCGCCGCGCACCCTGCTCAAGGGCCCGCCGCTGCTGCAGGGCCGCCAGGTGGCCAAGACCTATGTGCGCCGTGACTGGCTGGGCCGCGCCCGGCCGAACACCGCGCTGCACGGCGCTGATCTCCAGGTGGGCCCCGGCGAGACGGTGGGCGTGGTCGGCGAATCGGGCTCAGGAAAGTCCACGCTGGCGCGCTGCCTGATCCGCCTGATCGACCCGAGCGCCGGTGAGATCCACTGGGCCGACACCCCGGTGCACGCGCTGAACGAACGCCGGCTGCGGCCGCTGCGTTCGCGCGTGCAGGTGGTGTTCCAGGATCCGAACCGCTCGCTCAATCCACGCCGCACCGTCGGCGACTCGCTGGTCGAGGGCGCGATGAACTTCGGCATGGATGCGCGTCAAGCGTGGCGCACCGCCGAGGAGCTGATGGACCGCATCCAGCTGCCGCGCCAGGCCCTGCAGCGCTACCCGCACCAGTTCTCCGGCGGCCAGCGTCAGCGGCTGGCGATCGCCCGTGCGGTGGCCTGCCAGCCGCGCGTGCTGGTGGCCGATGAGGCGGTGTCGGCGCTCGATGTCTCGGTGCAGGCGCAGATCCTGGACCTGCTGCGCGAGATCCAGGCGGATCTGGGGCTCGGCATCCTGTTCATCACGCATGACCTGAGGGTCGCGGCCCAGCTGTGCGATCGGGTCGTGGTGATGAGCCAGGGCCGCATCGTCGAGGCTGGCCCGACGGCCGAGGTCTTCGCGGCACCGACCCATGACTACACGCGGCGGCTTCTGGCGGCCGCTCCCCAGGGGCTCGCGGCTGCGCCCGGTTCGGGCATGCCCGCCGCCGCGCCGCTGGATGCGCCCGTCGCCGTGCTGGCCGCTGCGGCCTGAGCCGGCCAGCCGCTCCACCCCCAACCGTCCTTCCGAGGAGCTCCGATGCGCCTGCTGCTGGCGATGTTCAAGCACGAGACCAACACCTTCTCGCCAGTGCCTACGCCGTATGCACGCTTCATGCGTGGCCAGCCGGCCGAGAGCACCGATGCGCAGCGCCTGGCCACCTACCGCGGCACCGGTCTGGCCATCGGTGGCTTCATCGACGTCTGCGAGGCCGAGGGCGCCGAGGTCGTGGTCGGCGTGACGGCCGAGGCCCAGCCCAGCGGGCCGACCGACGCGGCCACCTACGACCGCATCGCCGGTCAGATCCTGGCCCGCGTGGCCGATGGTGGCTGGGACGGCGTGCTGCTCGATCTGCACGGTGCGATGGTGACGACCGAGACCGAGGACGCCGAAGGCCTGCTGCTGACGCGCCTGCGTGCCATCGCGCCGGATCTGCCGGTGGGCGTGACGCTGGACATGCACGCCAACGTGTACGACGCTATCGTCTCTCAGGCGACGGTGGTCACCGGTTATCACACCTATCCGCACGTCGACATGAATGCCGCGGGCCGGCGCGCGGCCGAGCTGCTGATCCGCACGATCCGCTGCGAGATCCGGCCGCGGATGGTCTGGGCCAACCGTCCGATGCTGCCGCACGTGATGCGCCAGGGCACGCACCAGGAACCCAACCGCGGACTGCAGGCGCGCTGCATCGCTGCCGAGGCGGCCGGCGAGGTGCTGGCCGCTTCGGTCTTCGTCGGCTTTCCACATGCCGACATCCGCGAGGCCGGGCTGAGCGCCGTGGTGTGCACCGATGCCACCGCCGACCCGGGCGCACGGCAGGCCACGGCCCTGCGCGATCAGCTGTTGGGCCAGGCCTGGGAACATAGGGCCGATTTCGTCTTCCGGCCCGAGCCGCTGGCCCAGGCGGTGGCCCGCGCCAAGGCCTTGGCCGAGGACGGCGAGCCCGGGCCGGTGGTGCTGCTGGACCACTGCGACAACTGTGCCTCGGGCGGCAGCATGGACACCACCACCGTGCTGGCCGAGGTGCTGCGTCAGGGCCTGCCGAAGGCGGTGTTCTGGGCCATCTGGGACCCTCAGGCCGTGCAGCAGGCGCTGGCCGCCGGCGTGGGCGCCGAGGTCACGCTGAGCCTGGGCGGCAAGACCGCGATGCCGGCACTGGCCGAGCAGGGCGCGCCGCTGACCGTCACCGGCCGCGTCAAGCTGGCCTTCGACGGCCGCTTCCGCCACCGCGGCCCGATGTACCGCGACGTGCCGGGCGACTTCGGCCCCAGCGTGGTCATCGACACCGGCACGCTCGACATCGTCGTCATCTCGGTGCACCAGGAACCTTTCGATCTGAACTGCCTGTCGTCGGTCGGCATCGACCCGCTGCAGCAGCGGGCCATCGTGCTCAAGAGCCGGGTGCACTGGCGCGCCGGCTTCGGCGCGTTGGCCCGCGCGGTCGTCGAGTGCGACGGCCTGGGCGTGACCACCTCCGATTACGGCCAGCTGCGCTTCCAGCGCGTGCGCCGCCCCATCCATCCGCTGGACGCGCTCTGAGCGCCCGGCCTTGCGTGCCGCACCCTTCCACCAGGATCCCCATGACCGCCTTGCACCAGCTCAGCGCCGCCGACATGGTCGACGGCTTCCGCACCGCCCGCCTGTCGCCCGTCGAGGTGACGCAGGCCGTGCTCGACCACATCGTCCGCTGCGAGCCGCAGCTGCACGCCACCTGGGCGCTGGACCCCGAGGGTGCGCTGGCGATGGCCCGCGCCAGCGAGGCCCGCTGGCGCACCGGCACGCCGCAGCAGGTGGGCGGCGTGACGCTGGACGGCGTGCCCTGCACGATCAAGGAGAACATCGCCACCCGCGGCGTGCCGGTGCCACTGGGCACGGCCGCCACCGTGCTGACGCCGGCCGCGGCCGACGCGCCGCCGGCGGCCCGCATGCGCGAGGCCGGCGCCGTCTTCCTGGGCAAGACCACGATGCCCGAGTACGGCATGCTGTCCTCCGGCCTGTCGAGCTTCCATGCGCTGACCCGCAACCCCTGGAACCTGGCGATGAACCCGGGCGGCTCCAGCGCCGGCGCCGGTGCGGCGGCTGCGGCCGGCTACGGTCCGTTGCACGTGGGCACCGACATCGGCGGCTCGGTGCGCCTGCCGGCGGCCTGGTGCGGCGTGGTGGGCCACAAGCCCAGCCTGGGCCGCATCCCGATCGATCCGCCCTTCATGGGCCGTTGCGCCGGCCCGATGACCCGCACCGTCACCGACAGCGCGCTGATGATGGCGGTGCTGTCCCAGCCCGACGCCCGCGACGCGATGAGCCTGCCGCCGGCCGACATCGACTGGCTGTCGCTGGACCACTACCTGAAGCGTGGCGTCAAGGGCCTGCGCATCGGCCTGCTGCTGGACGCCGGCTGCGGCCTGGCCGTGCAGCCGGTGGTGCGCGAAGCGGTGGCCGCGGCGGCGCAGCGCTTCGCCGACGCCGGCGCCATCGTCGAGCCGATGCAGCCCTGGATGGACAACGAGATGCTGCACGGCGTGGACCGCTTCTGGCGCCTGCGCTCGGGCATGGACGTGGCCGCGCTGCCGCCCGAGCGCCGCGACAAGCTGCTGCCCATCGTGCGCCAGTGGGCCGAGAGCGGTCTGGGCATCAGCGGCGAGGCGGCCTACCACGGCTATGCGCAGACCCACCGCATGCGCATGATCACCGCCGCCGCCACGCAGGCCTTCGACTTCGTGCTCTCGCCCATCTCGCCCAACACCGCCTTCCCGGCCGAATGGGCCTACCCCAGCAACGACGTGGCCCAGGCGATGGACCACATCGGCTTCACGCTGCCCTTCAACATGAGCGAACAGCCGGCGATCTCGGTGCCCTGCGGCTTCGACGAGGCCGGGGTACCGATCGGCCTGCAGATCGCCGGCCGGCGCTTCGATGATCTGGGCGTGCTGCGCCTGGCCCGGCTGTGGGAGGCCGATCTGCGCGGCCCGGCCCGGCCCTGGCCGGAAGCCATCGCGTCGGGCCGGGCGTGAGCGCTCGCCCAGCGCCCATGCCGCCGGCCGCCACCGATGCCGGGCCTACCGATGCGGCCTGGCGGACGGGTGCCCGGGACATCGCCGGCCCCGCGCTCGGTACGCTGGCCATGGGACTGACGGTGGGCGCGGCCATGGTGCACAGCGGCCTGCCGCTGCCGCTGGTGCTGTTGATGTCGCTGACGGTGTTCTCGAGCGCCAGCCAGCTGGTGGGCGCACCGTTGCTGGTGGCCGGCGTGCCCTGGCCGTCGGTGCTGCTGATCGCCGTGCTGCTCAACGTGCGCTTCATCGTCTTCAGCGTGCAGTGGCGACGCTACCTGGGTGACCTGCCCTGGGGCCGGCGGCTGCTCGCCGCCTACGTCGCCGGGGACCCGATCTACGCCTGCGTGCATCGGCGCTTCCCGCTCGGGCCCGACGAGCGCCTGACGCCGGCCCGGCAGCAACAGATGCATCGTTACTTCTGGGGCGCGGCCGGCAGCAACTGGCTGGTCTGGCAGCTCAGCTCGCTGCTGGGCATGGCGCTGGCCGGGAGGCTGGGCGATCCGCAGACGCTGCGCTTCATCGGCGTGCTGGCCTTGCTGGGGCTGGCGCTGCCGATGCTCGACCGCCCCGCGGCCGGCTGTGCCGCGGCCGCCGCGGCCCTGGTGGCCCTGGCCGGTACCGCCTGGCCGCTGGGCGCGCCGATGGTGGCGGCCATCGCCGCGGCGATGCTGGTCGGCGCGGCCGTCGGGCGCGTGCGGCACCGCGCGCCATGAGTGCGGCCGCCCTGTCCTGGGGTGATGCACAGGCCGCCTGGGGCGTGGTCGGGCTCGCGCTGGTCACCGTCTTCACGCGCGCCGTCTTCCTGCTGCCGCGCCGCACGCCGCGCCTGCCCGGCTGGCTCTGGCGCGGCCTGTCCTATGCGCCGCTGGCCGCGCTGGCGGCGCTGATCGCGCCCGAACTGCAGCCGGCCGCCGGCCTCGCGGCCTGGGCCGATCCGCGCTTCTGGTCGGTGGCGGCCGCATTGCTCGCCTATGCCTGGCGGCGTGACGTGATCAGTCCGACGCTGGCGGGCACGGCGGTGCTGCTGCTGTCGGCCGCGCTGCGCTGACCGGCGTACGCCGCAGGTCCGGCGTCAGGGCCGGGTGGCGATGGCCGGATCCAGCCGCGTCCAGGGCAGGTCGCCCGGGTCGGCGGGCATCGGGCCCGTGGCCTTGGCCACCAGGATGGCGCGGGCGATCGGCGCGAAGTCGGCGCGGAAGTGCACCGAGCTCTTGTTGACCAGCAGGGCCATCGTCTCCGGCACGATGCCGAGCGCGCGGTAGAGCTCGCGGTCCAGCATCTGGGTCTTGCCGGTGCTCACCACCACCTGGATGCCCTCGCGTTCGAGCCGTGCGCAGAGGCCGAGCCGGGCCTCGCCGCCCATCGACATCGGACCCTTGAGCACGATGTCTCCGGCATGCACCGCGCGTACGGTCCAGGGGCCGGGCACCGGGGGCTCGCTGTCGCGTCCGGCCCAGTCGCGGATGGACTGGCCGATGGCGATGTCCAGCACGGCCCCGGGACCTGCCGCATGGGCCGCGGCGGCGGCCTGTGGATCACACAGCAGGCCGAGGGCGACGCGGTCCGGGTGTTGCTGTCCGGCACCCGCGCGCAGCAACGCATGCAGCAGGCCGGTGGTGTTGCTGTCGCCGCCGGCGCCGGGGTTGTCCTGGGTGTCTGCGATCACCACCGGTCCGTCCGGCCGGCCGTCATCGGTTCGGCCGTCGTCGGCGGTGGACGGCCTGTCGATGGCGACTGCATCGGGGGCGTCCGGCGCGGCCGTCATCAGCAGGGCCAGCGCCTGAGCGATAGCGGCGTCGGCATCGGGCAGGGCGGCGCGCCAGCGCGCGCGTTCACCGGCGATGCGCGTGCTCAGCGCGTCGACAGCGGCCTGGGCGTCCGCGCCGTGCGCCCACACCCGCGGCCCACAGCAGGCGACGTCGGCGGCCGGAAAGCCCGTGGCGAAATTCAGCAGCACGCCGTGTTGCGCTTCCAGGCGCGCCAGCTCGGCGTACACGCCGCGGGCCGGCTCGAACAGCGTGCACTGGGTCGACAGCGGGATCAGGAAGGGCACCCGTCGGCTGCTCATGGGTTCGCGCTGGCCAGCCGTCAGACGCCGGGCCAATGCATCGGCGGCGCGGCCACCGGCCTCGGCCATGTCCACGTGCGGATAGGCACGGTAGGCGATCAGCGCATCGGCCGCCGCCAGCATCAGGTCACTGACATTGGCGTGCAGGTCCAGGCTCGCCACCAGTGGGCGATCCGGTCCGATGCGCGTGCGGACGCGGCGCAACAGCTCGCCTTCCGGGTCGTCGACGTGGGTGCAGACCGCCGCGCCGTGCAGGTCCAGATAGACGGCGTCCAGCCTGCCGGTGGCCAGCCCGGCATCGATGTCGTCGAGCAGCATCGCGCTGATGCGCTCGAAAGCCTCCTCGGTGACCTGGGCCGAAGGGTTGGCACCCGCCCAGACCGAGGCGCTCAGTTGCCAGCCCAGCGCCGTGGCTCGGGCGATGAAGCCGCTGACCGGCAGCTGGCTGTCGCGGTTGGCCGCCAGCACCTCGGCGCCGCGGCGCAGCGGCGGAAAGCATGCGCCGCAGGTGAAGGCGGACCAGTCGGCCAGCGTCGGGGCGAAGGTGTTGGTCTCGTGCTGGAAACCGGCGATCAGGACGGACGTGGACATGGTGCGGGTGTGCTGAGCAGATGGGCGAGCCTTGCAGGAGGCGTGCCCGACGGCAGGCCGGTTGATCGCGCAGCCTTCACACGGTGCCGACCGACGGCCGGTGGCCGTTGCGCGCGGCACCGCGCCGGGTGTCCGGCCTCAGACCGTCGCCTTCAGTCGATCGCCTCTCGTGCCGCGGCCTCCCCCGCCTGCGCCTCCAGGCTGCGCTGCAGCGCCGGCGCCAGCCCCAGCTGACGGGCGAGTTCGTCCAGCCAGGCGCGCTCCATGAAGTTCTGCTCGTCGGCCACCAGCAGGCTGGCCAGGTACATCTGGGCGGCCAGTGCCGGATCGCCGCCGGCTGCGCGGGCCACGGCCGCCGGATCGAGCGGGCGGTCGAGCTCCTGGCGCATCCAGTCGCGCAGCGCGTGGTCGCCGGCCAGACGCATCAGTTCGGCGTCCAGCAGCTCGCGCTCGCGGGCATCCAGATGGCCGTCGGCCTTGGCCGCGGCGATCATGGCCTGCAGCAACGCGCGGCTGCGGGTCTCGTCGTGGGCTGCGTCGAAGGCCTCGGGCACGGTGGCCGTGGCCGCCGGTGTGAGCGGGGCGTGGTGGGCGTGTGGCGTGGTCGGCCAGGGCAGGCCACGCCCGGGCGGGGGGCTGGACGCGGCCTGGGCCGTGTGGTGGTCCGCGGCGTGGCCCGTGCCCGCGGGGTGGGGCGGCATGCCCGATGGTTGGGTGGCTGCCGCCGGTGGTGCCGCAAGTGGTCCCGCCAGTGGTCCGGCCAGTGGTCCGGCCAGTGGGGGCGATGCGGGCGACGCCGGCGTGCGGGCGGCCGCATCCGCCTGCCAGCGGCTCCAGGCCTGCCAGGCCATCAGGCCGATGGCGGCGATGCCGCCGTACTTCAGCACCTTGCCGGCGTGGCGCTGCACCTGCTTGCGGCCCAGCAGCAGGCCGAGGGCGCCGGTGGCGGCCGAGCCGGTGGCCGCCCCGGCGCCGAAGCGGGTCCAGTCCATGCTGCGCCGGTCGTGAGTTTGCCGAGGTGCGGGCTCCGCGCCCGGCCGGTGACGGGCGCGGTCGGCCGCCTCGGGGCGGCGCGGGGTCTGCTGCAAAGGGCCGGATGTGTCCAGCAGGGACAGGCCCTGGCGCAGCAGGTTCTCGAGCATGGACGGGGCACTCATCGGATCGGGCGTGACGGTGGGGCAGGGCGGGCGCCGGATGCACCGGGCATCCGACGGACGGTCGGCGCGCCGGCCGCCGGGCCGGTGAGGCCCGGGCGGCGTGTGCGCCGTGCTCCATGGAGTCGGGCCGGGGCGGCCCGGTTCCGTCGTCGCGCGTGGGGGCCCGTCGGGCTCAGTGGCGCGCTTCGCGGCGGGCGGCGCGCACGGCCACCAGGCCGAGTCCGGCCAGCAGCAGCAGGGCGCTCTGCGGCTCGGGCACGGCGGTCACGGCCAGGGTGCCGCCCATCAGGTAGCTCGATGCCAGGGTGGCGGTCGCCAGCGGGCTGGCCGTCAGCGCGACATCGGTCAGTCCGTCCCAGTGCATCGAGAACAGCAGCGTCTGGCCCACCGTGCTGGCGAAGCTGAGGTCCAGCGAGTCGCTGGCGCCGGCCAGCGGGCCGGTGTAGGATGCCAGCAGCTGGTTGGCGCTGTCGCGCACCTCCAGCGTGAAGCCCGCGGTGCTGGACGTGCCGCTGAAGTCGGACGTGAGCAGACCGTCGGCGTCGAGCTGCAGGCGCACGGCCACGTCCTGGCCCAGGGCCTCGCCGTCGGAGGCGACCCTCAGCTCGCCGGTCAGGTCCAGTGTCGAGCGCTGTGTGATGCCGACCGTGGCCGGGCCGCTGACGCTCAGGCTGTGGCTGAGGTCCATCTGGAAGGTGGTGGTGGCGCCGCTGGCGTCCAGCACGGCCAGCTGGCTCCAGTCCTGGCTGAGCGGGACGCTGCCGCCGGCCAGCGCGCCGGTGTCGCTGCCGGCGCCGAAGCCCAGCAGTTCGGCCGTGCCGGACAGGTCGACGGTGCTGCCGCTCAGCTGGACGCTGTCGCCGGCGCCGCTGCTGACGGTGGTGGCCACGCTGCCCGAGCTGCTGCCGCTGACCAGTTGCAGACGGGCGGCCTGCGCGCTGCCGGCGGCCGCGGCCAGACTCAGGGCGGCCAGCGCCAGGGTGGTCTTGATCGTGTTCATGGGAACTCCTGTGATGCGGGTCGGCGGCCGCTCAGTTCTGACGGACGATGCGGTTGACCGGGCCCGGGGCCACGCCGCTCGGGTTGGCCTGCAGGTACTTCTCGAAGGCGTCGGTGTCGACATCGCCGCCCAGGCGGTTGCCGCCCTGGGTCAGCACGGCGAAGCCGTCGCCACCGTCGGCAAGGAAGCTGTTGACCGTCACGCGGTAGCTGGCCGCCGGCTGGATGACGACGCCGTTGAGGGTCATGCCGGTCACGCGCAGGCCGCAGCCGTTGTTGGCCGCGTAGCTGTAGCGGAAGCCGTCGGAGACCTGCAGCATGCGCTCCACCGTCTGGCCGTTGCAGCCGACGAACTGCGTCTCCAGCAGGGTCTGGATCTGTGCGCCGCTCAGCGTCATCGTCACCAGGCTGTTGCCGAAGGGCTGGACGGTGAAGGCGTCACCGTAGGTCACGTGGCCGGCCGGGGCGCTGCCGGGCGTGGTGCGGGCGGCGTTGTACGGCAGGTCGGCGCGGATGCCGCCCGGGTTCATGAAGGCGATGACGGCCGCGCCGGTGCCGGCACTGCGGGTGGCCGCCAGCTGGGCGTCGGCGATCACGTCACCCAGCGGCGACTCGCCGGCGGCGTTCTGCGTGCGGCTGATGGCCTGGGTGATCTGGCCGATCACGCGCGACTTGGGCACGGCCGCCAGGTTGTCGTAGTGGGCGATCAGGTCGGTCAGTGCCGGGTCCTCGGCGGTGGTGGTGCCGGTGGTCAGGATGGTGGCGCTGGTGGCGATCACGTCCTTGGTCCGGGTGTCGATGGTGACGTCGATGTCGCCCAGATTGCGCGCGTACTGGCCTTGCGAGGTCACGCGCACCAGGCTGCCGTCGCGCTTGGCGATCCTGCAGTTGTAGGCCTGGTGGGTGTGGCCGGAGATCACCAGATCGACCGCCGGATCGAGCCGGTTGACGATGTCGACGATGGGCCCGGAGATGCTCGGGCAGCCGGCCGTGCCGCTGACGGCGGCGCCGCCTTCGTGGATCAGCACGACGATGCTCTGGATGCCCTCGGCGCGCAGCTTCGGGATCAGCGCGTTGACGGTGTCGGCCTCGTCGGCGAAGCGCAGGCCAGCGACGCCGGCTGGCGAGACGATGGTGGGCGTGCCCTCCAGCGTCATGCCGATGAAGGCCATCTTGTTGCCCAGGAAGTCCTTGACGCCGTAGGCGGGCAACAGGGTGCGGCCGGTGGCGGTGTCGCTCACGTTGGCGGCCAGGAAGTCGAACTTCGCCCCGGCGAACTGGCCGTCGGCGCGCTTGTCCACCGGCAGGCCCAGGCCCGAGAAGGCGTCGCTCGGGTGGTTGCCGCCGCGCTGCATGCGCAGCAGCTCGGCGCGGCCTTCGTCGAACTCGTGGTTGCCCACGGCGTTGAAGTCGATGCCGATGCGGTTCATCGCCTCGATCGTCGGCTCGTCCTTGAACAGGGCCGAGGTCAGCGGGCTGGCGCCGATCATGTCGCCGGCCGAGACCACCGCGTGCAGCGGATTGGCGGCCTTCAGTGCCTTGATGCGGGTCGAGAAGCGGGCCACGCCCGGGTTGCTGCTCGAACCTTCGAAGGGCTTGACGTAGCCGTGGAAGTCGTTGAAGGCGATCAGCTTGACCGTGATCTCGGCGCCGATGCGGCTGGCCTGGGCGGCCGCCAGCAGGCGGGCGCGTTCGGCGGCCGTCAGTGTGCCGGCCTTGTGCAGCGACATCGTGACGCTGGAGACATGGGCCAGGAAGGCGGCCTGGCTGCCCCAGGGCGATTCGTCGTTGATCCAGGCGTCCACGGTGCGGCAGTCGGCCGCCACGCGGTCGGGCACGGTGGTGGCGGTGGTGCCGAGGGTGACGGTGCCGGTGGCGCTGCCGATCGGGCAGCTGGCGGCCGCGAGCGCGGCGCCGTGCGCGCACAGGCCGGCGGCGGCCAGGGCGATCAGGGTCTTGCGGTTCATGGGCTGACGTTCTTTCTGAGGGGTGGGCCGCCGTCGGCCGGTACGGCCGCGGCGGACTTGTCGTGGAACGCGGGGGGGGGGGGCTCAGGCCTTGCGGCGACGCGCCAGGCCGCCCAGCAGCGCCAGGCCCGCGCCCATCAGCGCGTAGCTCGACGGCTCGGGCACGGCACTGGTCAGGCTGATGCGCAGGAACTCGGTCGAATCCGAGGTCAGGGCACGGCCGCCGCCACCGGGGAAGTTGTTGTCGTTGACCACCAGCAGCGTGTTCGCGTCGATCACGGCCACGTTCTCGATGGTCACGTAGGGGAAGGTGAAGGTGGTCGAGCCGTCGCCGTCGAGGTCCAGCGGATCGGCCAGGTTCATCAGGTCGACCAGCTCGGTCTTGCGCGCGTAGCCGTCGGCGTCGAGCTGGCTGCTGTCGACCAGGAACAGCTTCTTGAACGGCGTCGCGCCGTTGGTGGCGGTGCCGCCGTTGCGCTCGATGACGATGAAGCGCTGGTCGTCGATCGCCGTCATGTCGCCGATGTTGGTGCCGGCGGCCTCCAGCCGGTAGCCGAACCAGTCGCCGGTCCAGCTCTCGGTGGCGAGGTCGAAGGACTGCACCAGCAGGCGCTTCGGGTCGGTGTCGCTGGTCAGCGGGCGCTCCAGCAGCGTGTGCAGCGTGGTGCCGCTGGCGTTCAGCGCCATGCCCTCGAAGCCGCCCGAGCCCGGCAGGTTGACCGCACCGGTGCCGATGGTGTTGGACGGCGACTGCACGTAGGGGTTGGCATCCAGACCCAGCACGTTGGGTGTGCGGTAGATGTTCTGCACCACGCCGTTGGCGTCGGCCTTGACCAGGAAGGGGCCGAATTCCTCGCCGAACCACAGGTTGCCCTGGGCGTCACGGCGCACCGATTCGACATCCAGGTCGGCACCGGTCAGCAGCTTGCCGCTGGTGATGCGGCTGTCGACGGCGATGCTGCTGCCCGGGTAGGTGGCGCCCGCGTAGACCGGGTTCAGACCCATGGCCTGCAGCACGCCATTGGGGTCGCTGAGCTGCAGGCGGGAGGCGGCGGTGAAGCCGCCGAGTGCCGTGCCCGTGCTGAAGTCGGCCGCGCCGACGGTGTGGGCGGCCCAGTCGACCTGCACCGCGTACATGCGCAGCAGCGCATCGGCCGAGTTGGCCTTGCTGCCGAAGCCGTTGTCGACCAGCATCTGCCAGCTGCCGGCCGCACCGGCCAGCACGCCGGAGAAGCCCTGCACCGGCTGCAGGCCGATCCAGGGCGGATCGTTGGCCGGGCTGGCCGCGTTGCTGAACGCGAACTGGCCCGAGGTCGGGCCGTCGGAGAACGTGGCCGCGGGCATCAGCGCCCAGCCACTGAGGCTCGCACCGGCGGCCTGGGCCGCACCGGCGGCCAGCATCGCGGCCGCGCACGCGGTCGCCTTCCAGCGTGTCATCTTCATGTCCTGCTCCATCCTCGATCCGTGCCCCCGCACGGGCCGGCGGATTCTGGAAACCGGGCATGACCGTGTGTTGACGGTGCGGTGTCGTGGCCGGCCGCCAAGCCCGTGGCTGACGCACGGGCTTGCGTGCAGGCCGGGTTCCGATGTCATAAGATGCATAACAGATGCATCAATAGACTCTCCCTGAAACCTTCCGCCGTCTCCCGAGGATCCCCATGCTCGACGCCACCGTCCGTGCCCAGGTCAAGGCCACCGCCCCCGTGCTGCAGGCCCATGGCCTGGACCTGACCCGCCACTTCTACGCCCGCATGTTCCGCCACAACCCGGAACTCAAGGAGCTGTTCAACCAGGGCCACCAGCGCAGCGGCGCCCAGCAGCAGGCGCTGGCCGGCGCCGTGGCCGCCTATGCGCTGCACATCGATGCGCCCGAGGTGCTGATGCCGGTGCTCGAGCGCATCGCCGCGCGCCATGTCAGCCTGGGCATCCGGCGCGAGCACTACGCCATCGTCGGCCGCCACCTGCTGGCCTCGATCGGCGAGGTGCTGGGCGAGGCCGCCACGCCGGCGCTGGTCGATGCCTGGGCCCAGGCCTACGGGCAGCTGGCCGACATCCTGATCGGACTGGAGCAGCGCCAGTACGATGCCACGGCGGCCCAGCCCGGCGGCTGGAGCGGCTGGCGCAGCCTGCGGGTGCGCGCGCGGCACGAGGAAAGCGCCGAGATCACCTCCTTCGAGCTGGTGCCGGCCGATGGCGGCCCGGTGCCGGCCTTCCAGCCCGGCCAGTACGTGTCGGTGCGCGTGCTGCTGCCGCAGCTGGGTTACCGCCAGCCGCGCCAGTACAGCCTGTCGAACGCGCCCGGGCTCGATCACCTGCGCATCTCGGTCAAGCGCGAGGCCGGTGATGACGTGCGGGATGAGGGGCAGGTGTCCGGTCATCTGCACCGTCAGGTGCAGGCGGGTGATGTGGTCGAGGTCTCGCCGCCGGCCGGTGACTTCCGCCTGCACACCGACCGCGACACGCCGGTGGTGCTGATCAGCGCCGGCGTCGGCATCACGCCGATGATGTCGATGCTGGCCTGGCTGGCGCGCGAGCAGCCGCAGCGGCCGGTGCGCTTCCTGCACGCCGCCCGCGATGCGGGTGTCCAGGCCTTCGCCGGCGAGGTGCGGGCGCTGGCCGCGCGCTGCGCGGATGCGCGGACCTTCTTCGTGCACGAGACGCCGGCGGCCACGGCCGGCGCGCCGACCCCGGACGCCATCGGCCGCCTGATGCTGGCCGATCTGCAGCGCGATGGCCTGCTGCCCGCCGATGCCGACCACTGGCTGTGCGGACCGGCCGGCTTCATGAGCGCCCAGCGCGCGGCCCTGCGGGCGCTCGGCGTGCCGGATGCGCGGGTGCATGTCGAGGCCTTCGGCACCGGGGGCGTGGCAGACTGAGGCGCCCGCCCGCCCGGGCCTGCCCACACCCGCCGCCATGCAACTCACGCACTTCACCGATCTGGGCCTGCGGGTGCTGATGTACCTCAGCGCCGCGCCGGCCGAGCAGGTCACCACCATCGCCGAGATCACCGGCCGCTTCGAGGTGGCCCACCACCACCTGACCAAGGTCGTGCAGTTCATGGGGCAGCAGGGCTGGCTGGTGACGGTGCGCGGCAAGGGTGGGGGCATCCGTCTGGCGCGCGCGGTCGAGCAGTACCGGCTGGGCGAGGTGGTGCAGGGGCTGGAGCGCAGCGCCGAGCTGATCGACTGCGCCGATCCGCCGTGCGCGCTGCGGGGCGGCTGTGGCCTCAAGGGTCTGCTGGAGCAGGCGCGCGGGGTCTTCTATGCCGAGCTGGATCGCCACACGCTGGCCGATGCGTTGCGCGGGCCGACCGGGCTGGCCATCGTGCGGCTGCATCGCCGGCCGGATTGAGGGCGCCACACCGCTGGATGCCGGCGTTATGCTGGTCGGCCCGCGCCCCGTGCGCTCCGCCCGCCGTCCTGCCATGCCCCGTCCCGTGCTTGAAGAGTCCGCCATCCACCCGGCCATCCGCAGCCAGGTGGCCACGCTGCACACCGACATCGTGCAGCAGGTGCAGGCCGCCATCGCCCGGCATCCGGTGGTGGTGGTCGGCATGGCCGGCAACCCGTTCCCGAAGCGGGCCCGCCGCGCGCTGGACGCCGCCGGCATCGCCCATCACGATCTCGACTACGGCAGTTATGTCAGCGGCTGGCGTCGTCGCAACGCACTGAAGATGTGGACCGGCTGGCCCACCTTCCCGATGGTCTTCGTCCGCGGCCAGCTGGTCGGTGGCGCGAGCGATCTGCGGGCCCTGATCGACAGCGGCGAGATCCGGCGCCTGCTGGGCTGAGGCCGCAGGCATCCGGGGCTCAAGTTCGCGCCGCAGCGGCCGACAACCGTTCCAGGACGGTCGGGCGCCCAGGCGCGTGCAGGCCAGATCGTCACCTGTCTGCCCCTGACTTTCCCTCGATCCATGTCCGATGCCACCTTCGGGTGCCGGTTGCGGGCCGCGTGGCGGGCCGCGCGAGCCGCCTGGTCGGCCGCCGAGGCGGCGCCGGACCTCGCCGCCACCGCCGTCGATCCTGCCCCCGAGCCTGCCCCCGCACCGCGCCCGTCCGCCCCTCCGGTCGCCGCGCCCTTGCCGGCCGATGGTCCCCCGTGTGCCCAGCTGGTCGAGGTCCTGCAGCGCAGCACCGACTACGTGGTGCAGACCGACGTCCGCGGCGCCATCACCTGGCTGAACCCCGCGGCGCGCGAGGCCCTCGGCCTGAGGCCCGAAGACCCGCTGGGCGGCCTGAGCTTCCAGACCCTGGCCACCGCCACCACCCGACGCCTGTTCGCCGAACAGGTCGGTCCGGTGCTGCGCCAGCGTGGCGTCTGGGTCGGCGAGACGACGATGAACATCGGCGAGCGCGAAGGCGTGCCCTTCAGCCACATGGCGATGGCCCACCGCGATGCCGACGGCCGGCTGCAGCGCTTCTCGGCCGTGATGCGCGACATCACCGCCGACGTGCAGTCGCGCCAGCAGGTCCAGCGCCACACCGACGTGCTCGCGGCCATCACCGAGGCCATCCCGGCCACCGTCGTCATCGTCGATGCCCAGGGCCGCTACCGCTTCGTCAACGGCGCCTTCGAGCGCCATGTCGGCAAGCCGGCCTCCGAGATCATCGGCCGCACCGCCATCGAGGTGCTGGGCGCGGCCGAGGTGGCGCGACGCAAGCCCTGGATGCTCAAGGCCTTCGCCGGCGAGGCGGTGGACTTCGTGCTCGACTATCCCGGTGCGGACGGGACCCGCTGGCTGGCCCTGAGTTGCATCCCGATGAAGCTCGATGGCCAGGTCGACGGCTTCGTCGGTATCAGCCAGGACATCACCGCCCAGCGCCTGGAGCAGCAGCGCCTGGCCGAGCTGGCCGAGCGCGACCCGCTGACCGGCCTGTACAACCGCACCGGCCTGCAGCAGCGCATGGCCGCCCGCGAGGCCACCGGCGAGGACGGCCGCCTGGCCCTGCTCTACATCGACCTCGACCACTTCAAACCGGTCAACGACCGCCACGGCCATGCCGCTGGCGATGCCCTGCTGTGCGAGTTCGCCAACCGGTTGCAGCGCGCGGTGCGCAGCAGCGATCTGGTGGTGCGTCTGGGCGGCGACGAGTTCGCGGTGCTGCTGGTCGGTTGCCACGATCCGGCCGTCGTGCGCCGCATCGCCGACACCGTGCTGGCCGCCGCCGAGGCCCCCTGTCTGTTCGAGGGGCGCGAGCTGCGCATCAGCGCCAGCGTCGGCATGGCACTGTCCCGGCCCGAGGGCGAGTCACTGGCGATGCTGATGCAGCGCGCGGACGCGCTGCTCTACGCGGCCAAGGGGCAGGGGCGGGGGCGGGCGTGCGAGGAGACGCCGGACGTGATGCCGGTGGGCATCGCCTCCACGGTCTGAGCCGGCCCCGCGCAGTCGCCTCAGAACGGCAGTTGGCGCGGTGTCGTCTGCACCGTGATCCAGCGCAGTTCGCTGAACTCCTCGATGCCGGCGCGGCCGCCGAAGCGGCCCCAGCCGCTGCCCTTGACGCCGCCGAAGGGCATCTGGGCCTCGTCGTGCACGGTCGGGCCGTTGACGTGGCAGATGCCGCTGTCGATGCGACCGGCCACCTGCCAGGCCCGTGCAATGTCGCGGCCGAAGACCGCGGCCGACAGGCCGAAGGCGTTGTCGTTGGCGCAGGCCACGGCCGCGTCCACGCCGCGCACCCGCACGATGGCCTTGACCGGGCCGAAGGTCTCCTCGTGGTAGATGCGCATGTCGGGTCGCACATGATCGAGCAGCGTGGCCGGCATCAGCGTGCTGTCGGCGCGGCCGCCGCAGCGCAGCACCGCGCCCTTGGCCAGCGCGTCGTCGATCAGGGCGTTGCAGCGCTCGACGGTCTGCCGGTCGATCACCGAGCCCAGCACCACCGGCCCGAGCCGCGGATCGCCCAACGGCAACGCGCAGGCGCGTGCCGCCAGACGGTCGACGAAGGCGTCGGCCACCGTCTCGTCGACGATCAGGCGCTCGGTCGACATGCAGATCTGGCCCGAGTTGGCGAAGGCGCCGAAGGTGGCGGCGGCCACGGCCGCGTCCAGGTCGGCGTCGTCGAGCACCAGCAGCGGCGCCTTGCCGCCAAGCTCCAGCACGCTGCGCTTGAGGTGACGCGCACAGGCCGCGGCGATCAGCCGGCCGACGTGGGTCGAGCCGGTGAAGTTCACCCGCCGCACGGCCGGGTGGGCGATCATCGCCTCGACCACCTCGGCCGCATGTTCGGGTGCATGGGTGACGTAGTTGACGACACCGCGCGGCAGGCCGGCGTCCTGCAGGGCCTGCACCACCAGGCCCTGGGTGGCCGGGCACAGCTCGCTGCCCTTGAGCACGACGGTGTTGCCGCAGGCCAGCGGCACGGCCAGGCTGCGCACCGCCAGAATGACCGGCGCGTTCCAGGGCGCGATGGCCAGCACCACGCCGGCGCCCTGGCGCACGGCCAGCGCGAGGTTGCCGGGCACGTCCGACGGGATCACCTCACCGCCGATCTGCGTGGTCAGGGCGGCGGCCTCGCGCAGCATGTCGGCGGCCAGGTGGACGTTGAAGCCGGCCCACTGGGCCGAGGCGCCTGTCTCGGCGGCCATCGCACGGGTGATCTCCGGCGCGCGGGCCTCCAGCGCCGCGGCAGCCGCCACCAGCCGCGTGCGGCGCTCGGTCGGACCGGTGGCCGACCAGGCGGGAAAGGCGGCCGCGGCGGCCTCGACCGCGCTCAGCGCGTCGTCGGCGCGGGCGGCCGGGGCGCGGCTGGCCACGCGGTGGTCCAGCGGGTTGCGGCGTTCGAAGCAGTGGCCGTCGCGCGCCAGCGTGGCTTCGCCGCCGATGTGCATCGGGGTGATCTCGGGCAGGTCCATCTCGGGCTCCGTTCGGGGATGCGGCCTCACAGGCCGTGGATCTGGGCCAGGATGTGGGCGTGCATGCCGCCGTCCACCGGCACGTTGGTGCCACGGATCCAGGCGGCGCCGTCCGACAGCAGGAAGGCCACCACCGGGGCGATGTCATCGGCACGGCCGGGCCGGTCCATGATGCGCATGTCCTCCTCGGCGCGCTCGCCCAGCGTCTCGATGAAGTCCTGCAGGATCGGCGTGTCGACCGGGCCGGGGCTGACGGCGTTCATGCGGATACCGCGCGCACGCCAGCTCCAGCGGTGACGCAACGTCCAGGCGATCAGTGCCTCCTTCGAGAAGAAGTAGCTGCGGGCACCGTGGATGCCGAAGCGCTCGCAGAAGGCGGGCACGGCGGCGAAGTCCAGGTCCTCGCTGGCCTGGATGGCGGGCAGGGCCTGCGGCCACTCGAAGCCGGCCAGCGAGGCCAGGTTGACGATGGACGCGCCATCGGCCAGCTTGGGCAGCAGACCCAGGGTCAGGTGCCTGAGGCCCAGCAGATTGACCTTGAGCACGTCGGCCGCCGGGCGGGTCGGCGGCAGGCCGGCAATGTTGGCCAGGCCGTCGATGCCCGCGGGCAGCTCGGCGACCAGACGGTCGATCGCCGCAGGGTCCGACAGATCGGCCTGGAAGAAGCCTGCGTGCTGCCGGGCTGGCGGGCGCATGTCGACGCACAGCACACGTGCGCCGAGCGCGGCGCAATGCGCGGCGGTGGCTGCACCGATGCCCGAAGCGGCACCGGTGATGACGAGGGTCTTGTTCGTGAGCATGGCGATGTCTCCTCAGTCTGCGCGGAAGCCGGAGGCGCGGATCACCGGCTCCCAACGGGCGATGGCCTGGCGCTGGCGTTCGATCAGCTCGTCCGGGCCCTTGCCCACGGGCAGCATGCCCATGGCCAGCAGCTGCTCGCGCACCTGGGGCTGGCCGAGCACGCGGGCCAGGGCCTGGCTCCAGGCGCTGACGGCGGCGGGCGGCGTGCCGGCCGGCGCATACAGGGCGTTGAAGCCCATGCCCTGGATGCCCTTGTAGCCCTGCTCGGTGAAGGTGGGCACGTCGGGCGTCTGCGGCATGCGCTGCGGCGCGGAGATCGCCAGCATCCGCAGCTTGCCGGCACGGTGCTGCTCCAGCACGCTGCCGTAGGCGTCGATGCCGGCCGAGACCTGCTCGCCGATCACGCCCACCAGCATCGGCGCGCTGCCCTGGAAGGGCACGTCCTGCAGCGGCACCCCGATGGCCTGGCCCAGCGTGATGCCGAAGAAATGGTGCGGCGCGCCGCGTGCCGGAACACCGTAGTTGGCCTGTTGGGGATTGGCCTTGGCCCAGCGCACGTAGTCGGCCAGTGTGGCGGTACGGGCCTGGGCACTGACGGCCAGCACGAAGGGGAACTCGGTGACGGTGCCGATCGGCAGCAGGTCCTTCTTCGGGTCGTACTGGATGCGGGCGAGCGTGAACGGGTACATCGCGGTCAGCGCGTCCGGGCCCAGCATCACGGTGCTGCCGTCGCGCGGGCCGCTCTTGAGCGCATCGACGGCCAGCCGGCCGCCGGCCCCGGGCCGGTTCTCGACCATCACCGGGCGCTTGAGCTCCAGCCGCAGCCGCTCGGCCAGCAGCCGGGCCACGGCATCGAAGGAGCCACCGGCGCTGAAGCCGACCAGGATGCGGGCCGGCGTCGGCTCGCTCTGGGCGTTGGCCTGAGGTGCCAGCAACGCCAGCGCGGTGGCCACCGTGACGGCCAGAGGCCCGGTCGTCAGCGCGGCCAGCCGGCGCAGGAAGGGGCGGCGAGAGAGGGTCATGCGGTCTCCTGGGGGATGTTCTGCACCGGGCGGGTCGTGGCTGCAGCGGCCATCGGCGTCTGCCGGTAGGTCTCGGGGCGGAAGCGGGAATTGGCGTCGCGGAAGGCCCAGGCATAGCCGGGCCACACCAGGGTCAGGCGCTGGCTGCGTTCGTCCACGTACCAGCTGCGGCAGCCCCCGGCCAGCCAGACGCTGCCCTGGGCCCGCTGGTCGAGGGCGGCCATGTAGTCGTCCTGGGCCTGCGCCTGGGCTTCCAGCACGCCGACGCCGGCCTGACGGGCATGGTCGAGCGCACCCAGGATGTAGTCGATCTGGGCCTCGATGATGTAGACCACCGAGTTGTGGCCCAGGCCGGTGTTGGGGCCGTTGATGATGAACAGGTTGGGCCAGCCGTGCACCGCGATCGAGTCGTGGGCCAGCATGCCGCCGGACCAGTGCGCGTCCAGGCTGATGCCTGAACGGCCGTGGATGAGCTGGGCGAACGGCGGGCGGGTGGCCTCGAAGCCGGTCGCGCACACCAGCACGTCGAGCCGGTGGCGCTGGCCGTCGGCGCTGATGGCCTCGTCGCCGTCCAGCCGTTCAAGGGCCGACGGCACCAGCCGCACATGGGGCTGCTGCAGCGCGGGGTAGTAGGTGTCGGAGATCAGCACGCGCTTGCAGCCGATCTCGTAGCGCGGCGTCAGCGCGTCACGCAACGGGCCGGGCGGCACCTGGGCGTGCAGGTGGCCGAGTGCCAGGGCCTTGGCCTCGGCGACGAAGCGCGGCACGTTGCGGCGCTGGATGAAGTTGTGCTCGCCGCCCCAGAAGATCTCGGCGCGGGCGCGGGTGACGGCCTGCGGGTCGCGCACGAACAGCCGCCGCTCGGCCAGGCTGTAGGCCCGGTCGGGGCGCGGGATCATGTAGGGTGCGCTGCGCTGGAACACCGTCAGCTCGCCGGCCACCTTGGCCATCTCGGGCACGATCTGGATCGCCGAGGCGCCGGAGCCGACGACGCCGATGCGCTTGCCCTCCAGCGCCACGTCATGGCGCCAACGTGCGGAGTGGAAGACCTCGCCGCTGAAGCTTTCCAGGCCCGGGATGTCGGGCTGGTGGGCATCGGCCAGGTGGCCGGGGCAGGCGATCAGATAACGGCAGGTGTGGACGCCCTGTGGCGTACGCACGTGCCAGCAGGCGGCGGCCTCGTCCCAGTGTGCGTCCAGCATCGGCGTGCCGAAGCGGATGTAGGGCAGCAACCCTTCCTCGCGGGCACAGTCACGCAGGTACGCGTGGATCTCGCCGCCGGGCGAGAACACGCGCGACCAGTCGGCCTTGGGCCGGAAGGAGAAGGAGTACAGGTGCGAGGGCACATCGCAGGCGATGCCCGGGTAGTGGTTGTCGCGCCAGGTGCCGCCGACGTCGTCGGCGCGTTCCAGCACCAGGAATGAGGTGCAGCCGCTGCGCAGCAGGCGGATGGCCATGCCCAGGCCGGCGAAGCCGCTGCCGATGATCAGGATGTCGGGTGCCTCGGGTGACACGGGGGTGGCGGAAGTGACGGTGTCCATGAGGGGTGTCCAGTGCGGTGGATCTGCGGGGCGACGGGGCGGCCGTGCTCAGGGGCGGTCGGGCTCGATCACGCTGCCGGCCGGATGGCGCTGCGGCGCATCGAGGAAGCGGCTGACCTGGCACAGCAGCTCGGCCGGGCGCTCGAAGACCACCGCGTGGCCGGCGTCGATCTGCGTGTAGCGGGCGTCATCGATGCCACCGAACAGCAGCCGCGCATGCTCGGGCGGCACCATCTGGTCATGCGTGCAGCCGACCACCAGCGTGGTGGCGCGGATGTCGCCGATGCGCTCGCGGATGTCGATGGCGGCGTTCAGCGCCATCTGGCGGTCGACGAAGCCGTCGAGCGGGATGCGGGCGGCCATCTGCGCCAGTTCGGCCTCGGTGCGCAGGCGGATGAAGGCCGGGCTGAACGCACAGAACATCATGTAGGCGGGCAGCGATTCGGCCCGGGCGGCACGCAGCTCGTGCCAGATGCGGTTGCGCAGGCGCTGGTGGCCGTCGGTCTGCATCCAGCCGGCCACCAGCACCAGCGAGCCCACGCGCGCCGGATGCCGTGCCGCGAGGTCGGCGGCCAGCACCGCGCCCAGCGAGTAGCCCATCAGGTCGACCGTCTGGTCGCCGCACGCTGCCTCGATGGCGGCCAGCACCTGGCGTTCGAGCTGCTCCAGCACCAGGGGGGCGTCGCCGGCCGGCGCCGCCAGGTCGATCGAGACCACCTGGCGGTCGAAGGCCAGCATCGGGAACAGGTAGCCGTAGTGGCTGTCGGTGCTGCCGGTGCTGCCGTGCACCAGCACCAGCGGGCGTTGGCCCGGGCGGCGCTGGCCGGCGACGTGCAGGCGCACGTCGGTGTCGTCGACGCGGACGGTCAGCGTCTGGCGGGTGGTGGGATCGGTCGGGGTCATGGTCGGGGCTGAAGGGGTGTGGCGCATGGACATCGGAAGCGGCAGGGTGGCGCAAGGACGCGTCGATGGATCAATAGGTGGCCCGTCCGCCGGACAGATCGAAGACGGCGCCGGTCGAGAAGCTCAGGCCCGGGCTGACCAGGAAGGCCACCATCTCGGCCACTTCCTCGGGCCGGCCGGCGCGCCCCATCGGGATGCGGCGCAGCAGGTCCTCGCGCACGGCGGGGTCGAACCAGGCGCTGCGCAGCAGCGGCGAGTCGATCAGCGCCGGGGCGATGGCGTTGACCAGCACGCCGTCGGCCGCCAGCTCCTTGCCCAGCGTCTTGGTCAGCGCGATGACGCCGGCCTTGGCGGCCGCATAGGCGCCGGCACGGGCATGGCCCTCCATGCCGGCCGAGGACGCGACGTTGACGATGCGGCCGTAGCCGGCGGCGCGCAGGTGCGGCACGACCGCGCGGCACAGCAGGAACTGGCTCGTCAGGTTGAGCTCCAGGTCCTCCCGCCAGGTGGCCGGATCGATCTCCCAGATCGGCTTCATCGCGCTGCCGCGACCGGCGTTGTTGACCAGGATGTCGAGCCGGCCGTGGGCCTCCAGCGCGCGGGCCAGCAGCCGCGGGCCCAGCGCCTCGTCGCGCACGTCGCCGGCGCAGCCCTCGGCCCGGCCGCCGGCTGCTCGCACCTGGGCGGCGGTGGCCTCGGCCGCCGTGCCGTCGAGGTCGACCGTCAGCACACCGACGCCGAGGGCGCCCAAGCGCCGGCTGACGGCCTGGCCGATGCCACTGCCGGCACCGGTGACGATGGCCGACTGGCCGCTGAGCTGGATCGTGGTCTGCATGGTCGGTGAGGGAAAAGGACCGAGAGGTGGACTGTCGAGAGTCCGTTGAGCGGACTACATTCAGCGCCTTGTCCAGGGCTGTCACCTGGGTGAGGCGCGTTGTCTGAGGCTTAGTATTGGGTTTGTCGTGCATCAATACCCATCGATTGAGTCCGCCCCATGGACGTACTGCCTCTCGCTAACCCTGAGCCTTCCGGACGCGTCGCTGCGGCGTCGGACGTCGTCTCGCCACCCGTCGCCGAGGCCATCCGGCCACAGCTCGTCGAGCGCATCGCGCGCCTGCTGGCGGCCGTCTCGCGCCAGGGGGCGGCGGGTGCGCGACTGAAGGAGCTGGCGCTGGACACCGGCATCGCCCGGCCCACCGTGCACCGCCTGCTGGGCGAACTGGCCGCGGTCGGCTATGTGCAGCAGCAGCCGGACCGGCGCTGGGTGCTGGGGCCCGCGCTGTTCGCGCTCGGCCTGGCCGCACCGACGCCCATCCACGACCTGCACGCGGTGCGCCGCATCGCCCAGGGCCTGGCCGATGCCTGCGGCGACGTGGTCTACGTGGCGCTGCGCCGGCTCGACGGCGTGCACTACCTGTTGCGCTGTGAGGGCAGCTACCCGATCCGCACCCATCTGGTGGCCGCTGGCGACACCAAGCCGCTGACCGCCGGCTATGCCGGTCTGGCGCTGCTGGCCTCGATGGACGAGGGCGAGCAGCGCCAGCGCATCCAGCGTCTGGCGCTCGACGCGCCGGCCGACTGGCTGGAACACAACCGCTGGGGCGTCGAGCGCAGCCTGCGCGAGAAGCTCGACGAGGTGCGCCGTCTGGGTTACTGCGCCGGGCCCAACGTGGTGATGCCGGGCGTGGCCGGCATGGCCGCACCGGTGCCCTCGCGCAGCCGAGCGCCCTACATGGCGGTGTCGATCTCGGCGGTCGAGCAGCGCCTGCTGCCCGAGCGCGTGCGCGACCTCGCCCCCCGTCTGCTGGAGGCCGCCGAGGCCATCGGCCAACTGATCGATTGACCTGTCACGGAGCCTGTCGCCCCATGTCCGCATCCCGTTCTTCCGCCCGCCCCTGGGCCCTCGTCACCGGCGGCCTGAGGGGCATCGGCCACGCCATCGCCCACAGCCTGTGCGCCCAGGGCCTGGACGTGGCCATCGTCGATCTCGATGCGCCCGGCCCGGACACCGAGGCCACCGTGCAGGCGCTGGCCGCTACCCAGGGCGGTGCGGTGCGCGTCGTCTACCAGCGGCTGGACATCGCTGATCTGGCGCAGCACGGCCCGGTGCTGCAGGCGCTGGAGGCGGCCTTCGGCGCGCCGCCGCGCTGTCTCGTCAACAACGCCGGCATCGCCAGCCGGCCGCTGACCGATCTGCTGGAGATCGGCCCCGAGGCCTTCGACCGCAACCTGGGCATCAATCTGCGGGGCAGCTTCTTTCTCACCCAGGCGGTGGCGCGGCGGCTGGTGGCCGTGCCGATGCCGGAGGATGCGGTGGTCGCTGCGGCTGACGGGCCGCCGCCGTCCATCGTCTTCATCACCTCGATCGCGGCCGAGCTGGTCTCGCCGGACCGAGCGCCCTACTGCATCAGCAAGGCCGGCTTGTCGACCGTCACGCGGCTGTTCGCGACCCGGCTGGCGGCCCACGGTATCGCCGTGCACGAGGTGCGTCCGGGCTTCATCCGCACCGACATGACGGCCTCGGCCGGCAGCGAGGTGATCGACCGCTGGATCGCCGAGGGCCGCGTGCCGGTGCCGCGCTGGGGCACGCCGCAGGATGTCGGGCAGGTGGTGGCCGCGCTGGCGGCCGGCCGCCTGCCGTACATGACGGGCCAGCCGATCTGGGTTGCCGGCGGGCTCAACATCGCCCGCGCGACCTGAGTGCCGCGGTCGGGCTCAGGCCCGGCGCACCCGCAGGTCCTGCCGGGCGGCCGTGTTTGCCGTCCGGCCCGGGAGGCCGGAGGCGGTGCCTCACAGCACCTGGGTGATGAAGAAGACCGCCGCCTTGACCATCGCGAACACCACGCCCGAGACCACGACGGCCGAGATCACCGCGGTGACCAGGCCGATCAGGATCCACAGCCCGTCGTGCTCCAGGATGCCGAGCGCCATCAGGCTGATGGCGAGCGCCGGCAGCATGTTGCCCAGCGGCACCGGCAGCAGCACGACGATGGCCAGCAGCAGGCAGACCAGACCGACCAGGTACTCGAGCGGTGGCCGGGCCAGCAGCACCGCGCGCGGGCGCAGCATGCGCTCGGCCCGGGTCAGCCAGGGATGGATGCGGCGCACGATGGCGGCGAAGTCCTCGCGCCGCAGCGAGCGCTGGGCGATCACCGCGGGCAGCCACGGCCGGCGACCGAGCGCCAGCTGGGCGGCCAGGAACACCAGCGGTGCCCCCAGCAGGATGGACGTGCCCGGCGGCATCGGCAGCACGTTGGGCACCGCGAAGACGAAGAGCAGGGCGGCCAGTGCGCGGTCACCCAGGAAGTCCAGCAGATCGGCCATCGTGATGCGCTCGCGTCGCGCATCGCCGGCCAGGGTCTGCAACATCAGGGACAGCGGGGCGCGGCCTTCCGGCCGGTCCCCGCCGGTCGGCAGACTCACTCGTCGCGGCTGCCGAAGATGCCCAGCAGCGACAGCAGCGACTGGAACACGTTGTACAGGCTCAGGTAGACGTTCAGCGTGGCGCTGATGTAGTTGGTCTCGTAGCCGTCCTGCACCGCCTTCAGGTCATGCAGGATGAAGGCCGAGAAGATGCCGATGGCCAGCACCGACAGGGTGATCATCAGCGCGCTGGACTGGATGAAGATGTTCGCGACACCGGCCACCAACAGCATGATCATGCCGATGAACAGGAACTTGCCCATCGAGCCCAGATCGCGCTTGATGACGGTCGACAGCGTGGCCATGCCCAGGAAGATCAGGCCGGTGCCGCTGAAGGCCATCATGATCAGCGAGGCGCCGTTGGCCAGGCCCAGCACCGAGCCGATCAGGCGCGACAGCATCAGGCCCATGAAGAAGGTGAAGGCCAGCAGCACGGGTACGCCGGCCGCCGAGTTCTTCGTGCGCTCGATCGCGAACATGAAGCCGAACGAGCCGGCCAGGAAGACGACCATGCCGACGATCGGCGACATCGCGCGCGACAGGCCGGTGGCCACGCCCAGCCAGGCGCCCAGCACGGTGGGCACCATCGACAGGGCCAGCAGCCAGTAGGTGTTGCGCAGCACGCGGTTGCGCTCGGCCGGACTCAGCGTCCCGGCGTTCTGGAACAGGGAGAAGGTGGGCTGGTTCATGGTGTGCAGTATGGGGTCGGAAAGCGGTTTGAAAAGGGGGGAGTCGACGGACGACCGGCTGGCGCGCGGACGGATCCGGGCCTGCGGGCGTCGCGGCGGCGTGTCGGTGGGGCGGCGCTGACGGTCGACGGGCGACCGTGCGCAGCCGGGCCTTCAGGCCGCCGGGAGGCGGCCGTTGCAGGGCGGGCGCAGGGGGCCGGCCAGGAAGGGCGGGGTGAAGCCCGGCTCGATGGCGGCCACGGGCGGGCCGGCCACCATCACGTTGCCGGTCGGCAGACCGGGCGGCGGCGGCAGGGCCGGAGGTTCGCTGACGGACTCCAGCTCGGCCGGGCCGGGGCGTTCTTCCGTCAGCGGGTCGGTGGGCGTGCCGGTCTCGTGTCCGGCATCGCCTTCGGTGGCGAGGGCTTCGGCCACCTGGACCAGGGTGAGGCCCGCTGCCGCCCCGTCCGCCGGAGCGGCCAGGACGCGACCGACCTGGGCCGAGGCCAGACCGGACCCGAGCAGCAGGAACAGCGACAGGAAGAAGGCGATCACCCGGTGGGGCATGGCGTGAAGTGTAGCGTCTGGCCCACGCGGACGTGGGCGAGGGCGGCGGGTGTCGGGGCGGTGGTCGTGAACGGTGTGGCTGCAGGCGCCGGGTGACGCTGCCGACGCGCCGCCGGCACGCGACACTCGGACCGGATGAGCACTTCGAATCACGGGCCGGGCGTGGGTTCCGTTGCGGCCACGCAGCCGGACGGCGGTCCGCCGGATCTGCCGACGGACTGTGCGCAGCGTCTGCGCGCGGCCCTCGGCGCGCTGTCGCCCGACTTGCAGCGGGCCGCCGGCGCCGCGCGCTCGCGCCGCCTGGCGGCCGGCCAGGTGCTGCTGGCGCCCGGTCAGGTCTGGGACCGGTTGTGGATCGTCACCGATGGCGCGCTGCGCCTCTACCACCTGGACCGCCGCGGCCGCACCGCGACCAAGAACTTCTTCCTGCCCGGCGCGCTGCTCTGGCCGGTGACGCCGGGCCTGCAGCGTCAGCCGTCTGCCTTCTGTGTGGAGGCGGTCACCCCGTGCGAGGTCTGGCAGCTGGACTGGGCCGGCTGGTCGGCCGCCGCCGCGCCGGACCCGCACTGGCAGGCCCTGCAGCTGCGCACCCTGACCGCGCTGCTGGAGGACAAGATGGAGCGCGAGCGCCAGTTCCTGCACTGCGACGCCACCGAGCGCTGGCGCCTGCTGCAGGAACGCCATGCGGATTGGGTGCAGGCGCTGCCGCTGCGCCACCTGGCTTCCTGGCTGGGCATCACCGATGTCGCGCTGTCACGCATCCGGCGGCGTCTGAACCCGGGTTAAGGCCTGGGCGTCCGGTCCTGCCTAGAGTCGCCGGCGACAGCCGCAGGCCCCGGGGTGGGGCGATCGAAGGAGGGCGGACATGGATGCATCGGAGCGCGTCGGGCGCGGTGGGTGGCGGGCACGGTGGGCACGGAGGGTCGCCGGGGGGCTGGTGGTCGGCGCGGGCCTGGGTGCGCTGCTGCTGTGGGGGGTCGATGCCGCGCTGTCGCGGGAACTGCGCGCGCACCACCGCCAGGTGCGGCAGGTCGCCGCGGCCGTGGCGCCATCACCGGCCGCTGCCGCGCAGCCGGACTGGGAGAGCGCCGGTCTGCCCCCGCCGGTGCTGCGCTATCTGCGCTACGCGATGCCGGGCGGTCCGCAGCCGCCGGTGGTCGTCGAGCTGGAGATGGCCGGGCAGTTCCGTCGTCCGCGCAGCCAGAGCTTCTCGGCCACCACCGCCCGCCAGACCGCGAGCTCGGGCGTGCCCGCGCTGATGTTCGATGCCACCACCGGCATCGGGCCCGGCCTCTGGGCACGGGCCTGGGATGCGTGGATCGACGGCCGCATGGAGATGCAGGCCCGCGTGCTGTCGGTGTGGACGGTGGTCGATGAGCGCAGCTCGCCCGCCCTCGACCAGGTCTCGCTGCGCCGCTGGCTGCTGGAGAGCCCGCTCTGGCCGCAGGCGCTGCAGCCCGGCGGCATCGTGCACTGGGAGGCCGTCGGCCCGGACCGTGCGCGGGCCGTCGCGCGCTGGCGTGGACTGGAGGCCCGTCTGCTGGCGCGCTTCGCCCCCGACGGCGCGCTGCTGTCCTTCGAGGCCGAGGAGGACGGTGATCTGGACACGCCGTGGCACGGCTCGGGTGAGCACGTGGCGCGCGGCGACTACCGCTGGGTCGATGGCGTGCGGCTGCCGATGGCCTTCCGGATCTCGCGCCAGGCCGCTGGCCAGCGGTATCCGTTCTGGGATGGGCGTGTCACGCAGATCCAGATCCGACGGCAACCCGCGCGGGCGGGTGTCGGTCAGAGCGCGGCGGTCGACGGCCAGGCCGCGCTGAATCCGGCCCCGGATGCCGCCGACCTTCAGCGCATGTGTGGCGCCAGCCTTGTCAGTTCGGGCAGCAGGCCACGGGCCAACCCGATCTGCGTGTGCAGCAAGGCCGGGTCGCTCGCGAAGGCCGTCGCGTCGGGATCGCCGCTGGCGGCGTGACCGCCAGCCGGCGCAGGCCGCTCCTCGGCGGCGGGCCTGACGATGTTGGCGGCGAGCGCCAGCAGGTCCTCCCGCAGGGCCCGGGCCTGCGGCAGCAGGCTCGGATCGGTGCTCCGGCCCACCGCCTCCCCCCGATGCGCACCGAGCGCCGACAGGTAGTTCAGCAGCGTGTGTGAGGCGATCAGAAAGGCGCCGCAGGCGCCGGTGTCCAGGCGCACGCGGGCCGGCTCCTTCAGCATGGCCGCCAGTGCGTTGGCCAGCGCGGCATCGGCCACGTGGGCATTGCGACGTGCGATGCGGTAATCCAGGTGGTCCTGACGGGCGGCGGGGCGCGCGTCCGGCGTGCCGCCGGCCACCTGCGCCAGCACCTGGTCCAGGTAGTGCGCCTGGGCCCGCAGCGTGGCCGCGGCCAGCGCCGGCCATTGCCGTGCCTGCCAGTTCGGCAGCACCAGCCAAGCCGCCAGCGCGGCGATGCCGCCACCGGCCAGGGTGTCGAGCAGGCGGCCGCTGATCACGCCGTCGCTCATGCCCAGCTGGTGGAAGGCCAGCAGCAGCAAGGTGGTGATGGCGCCGGTGGCCAGCGCGTAGTGGCTGCGTCGCGTGCCCAGGAACAGCGCGCCGCTGAGCGCCGTCAGCACGCTGCCGGCCAGATCGTCCGGGAACAGCCGCACCAGCGCCCAGCCGACCGCCAGGCCCACCAGCGTGCCGGTCAGCCGCTGGCCCAGGCGCTTGAGCGTGGCCGCGTAGTGTGGCTGGCTGACGAAGACGATGGTCAGCAGCGTCCAGTAACCGTGCGGATCAGCGGTCGCGGTCATCAGCGCGAAGCCGGCGCACAGCGCCAGCGCCAGCCGCAGCCCGTGACGCAGCAGCGGGCTGCGAAGATGGCACTGGGCGCGGATGCGGGCGCGGGCCTCGGCCCAGCTGCGCGGCTCGGTGTCGACCAGGCTGCGGTCGCCGCCGGTCTGAGGCGTGGCCCCGGCGGTACCGGCCGGCGCGCTCGCGGCGTCCATCGGCAGCACGCGGGCCAGCACCGTGGCCTGCTCGGTCAGATTGGTGCCCAGGCCCTGCAGGGCCTGCAGCGCGCGGGCCGCGGGCGGGATCCCTGCCCGGGCGTGGCGACCGGGGTCGCCATCCCTGCCGGCGCCGTCATCGCGACCCGCATCCGCGCCCGGGCCGGCGCCGATGCCCGATCCGCTCAGCTGGAGGGCGATCGCGCCGTGCATGTCCTCGATCGCGCGGGCAGTGGCGCCCTGGTGGCGCAGTGGCTGGCGGCGGCCGATGGCCAGCGACAGCTTCAGGCATTGCTGGCCCTGCAGCCCCAGGACGCGTTGGCAGCGGTAGAGCGCATCGCTGCGGAAGAAGGCGTCGGCCAGGCGCGCGTAGTCCTCATGCGAGGACGAGGTGCGCTCGTGGATGTCCTGCGCGCTCAGGTACTGGTGCAGTGCGTCCTGCAGCCAGGCCGGTGGCGCCCTGCGGCCGCGCAGGCGGCAGAACAGCGCATCGCGCGCCGCGCCCAGCGCATCGACGACCAGGCCGTTGTAGAGCGCCAGCGCCATGCGGCGCTGGGCGATGTCGGCATCGCGGATCGGCTCCAGCAGGCGTGACTTCAACTGCAGGTACTCGCCCAGCAGCGCATAGACCTGGGCCAGGCGCTGGCGCACCGGCGCGCGCGCCACGGCGGCCGACCACAGCACCGAGACCAGGCCGTACCAGGCCGCACCGCCCAGCAGCAGCGGGGTCAGCTCACCGGCCGGCCGCCGGCTGGACTGGGCCGACAGCGCGACGTAGAGGCCGAACACCAGCGCGCCGAAGCCGAGCGCGCGCCAGCGCTCGCCGAGCGCTCCGGCCAGCGTCAGCACCACCGCGCCGACCGCCGTGGCCGCCGTCAGCGCCAGCGGCCAGGGCAGCACCGCACCGACGACGGCCGCCAGCAGGCCGAAGACCGCCAGCGTGCACAGCTGCATGCGCAGCCGGCCGCGCCAGGGGTCGTCGGTCTCGGTCAGCGCGCTGGCCACCACGCCCAGCAGCACCGGCATCACCTGCCAGCTCCAGTCGCGCACCCAGGCCAGGCCCAGCACCGCGACGAGTGCGGCCAGGGCCCTCAGGCCGTGC
Organism: Pseudaquabacterium rugosum; assembly: GCF_038066575.1. Lineage (NCBI taxonomy): Bacteria > Pseudomonadati > Pseudomonadota > Betaproteobacteria > Burkholderiales > Sphaerotilaceae > Pseudaquabacterium > Pseudaquabacterium rugosum. Next base: position 55,769 of record NZ_JBBUTF010000030.1, read on the forward strand.
ATCAGGCCATCATGCTGGCGGGCCTGGCGCCAGAGGCGGTTCCAGTCGGTGGACAGATGTTCGAGGCGCACGGCGGACGACGGGATCAGAGGCGGAGACGGGAAGGGCGGGCGGCCTGGACGCTCGGGCGGCCGGTCGGCGGTCAGAGGGCGGTGGCCACGGGTCCGTCGTTGCGGGCCCGCGGTACCCGGGCGCCACGGCGGGGGCGGCGATGCTGCCACAGTCCCCAAGCAAGTATCCGGCCGCGGTGCTTGTCATGGGCCCGTCATCGACGTGCGGCAGCCTGCCTGCATGACGCCCGAAAACCATCTTGAACTGATGCGCCGCATCGAGCGCGACCTCATCGACGGCTACGACGAGGAGCTGGAGCTCGAGATCGAGGACCGCCACCTGGCCGTGCCCGGCCTCTCGACCGAGGACACGCCCGAGACCCGCAGCGCCCGCCAGCACTACTTCCGCGAGCTGTTCCGCCTGCAGGCCGAGCTGGTCAAACTCCAGGACTGGGTGGCCCACACCGGCCACCGCGTGGTCATCCTGTTCGAGGGGCGGGACGCGGCCGGCAAGGGTGGCGTCATCAAGCGCATCACCCAGCGCCTGAATCCGCGCGTCTGCCGGGTGGTGGCGCTGCCCGCGCCCAACGACCGCGAGAAGACCCAGTGGTACTTCCAGCGCTACGTGGCCCACCTGCCGGCCGCCGGCGAGATGGTGCTGTTCGACCGCAGCTGGTACAACCGCGCCGGCGTCGAGCGGGTGATGGACTTCTGCACCGAGGACGACGTGGAGGAGTTCTTCCGCTCGGTGCCCGAGTTCGAGCGCATGCTGGTGCGTTCGGGCATCCAGTTGATCAAGTACTGGTTCTCGATCACCGACGACGAACAGCACCTGCGCTTCCTCGGCCGCATCCACGATCCGCTCAAGCAGTGGAAGCTGAGCCCGATGGACCTGGAGAGCCGCCGCCGCTGGGAGGACTACACCAAGGCCAAGGAAGCGATGCTGGAGCGCACCCACATCCCCGAGGCGCCCTGGCACGTGGTGCAGGCGGTCGACAAGAAGCGCGCGCGGCTGAACTGCATCGCCCACCTGCTGGGCCAGATGCCTTACCACGAGATCGAGCGGCCGGCGATCGAGCTGCCCGAGCGGGTGCGCCATCCGGACTACATCCGCCAGCCCGTGCCCGACGCGATGTTCGTGCCGGATCGCTATGGCGATGAGGACGGGCCTACGCCGGACGCCGGCTGAGCCCGTCGTCGCCGTGCGCAGACCCGACGGACGGGCCTTGCGACCTCAGTGCCCGATCACCAGCCTGGGCAGCCAGGTGGAGAAGGCGGGCACGTAGGTGACGAGCAGCAGGCAGACGCCGAGGGCGGTGTAGAAGGGCCAGATCGATCGCATGACCTGGCCGACGGAGATGCC
>NZ_JBBUTF010000031.1:0-50029 GCF_038066575.1 Pseudaquabacterium rugosum
GCAAGATCCTCGACTTCCGGACCCCGCGCGAGGTCTATATGGAAATCGTCGAGGCGGAGTTGCTCAAACGGGGGCAACGGCAAACTCAAGGTGTTGCACTTCAAGGTTGACACCGCCGATCCCCACTGGGCGACCAAGTTGAAACCCAGCGAAGCCGAACTGGCCGCCCGCTATGCCTTGCTAGAACTGAACGGCTTGCCCAGTTGGCTTGGCAGCCTCGCGAAGGCGCACCCTACTCAGGTGGAAGCCGTCATTGGCATCGAACTGTTCGATGATCTGCTCGATGCAGGCAGCGACTCGGGTTGGCACTCCGGAGTGCTGCAGTCACTGCGAAACAGCGCGCAAGAAACGGCAAGGCTGATGCTTCCTCGTCTTGAGGATTGGTTGGCGTCCTCAGGTTCGACGTTGATGCAGCTTCCGCATTCGCCGGTGAACGAACAAAAGCTTTCGCATGTGGTGGGCGTACTGCTGGTGCACGGCGGCCCAGAGGTCCATGGAGCTTTGGAGGAACTGACCGCGGCTCAGGTTCGAGCGGCCGGCGCCGGCCCGTACTTTGACTTCTGGCTGCCAATCCTGTTCACCCTCGCGCCGCTGCGCGGTGTGGCGAACTTGCTCTCCGTTCTATCGGAACTTCCCGTGGAGGCCGATGGAACAGCTGTTCACATTATCGGATCACTGTTCAATGAGCGAACTGGCTCTGGATCGACCGAATGGACCTCGAAGCTGGAACCTGCGCATTTGCTCCAACTGACGCTTGAATTTCATCGGCATGTGAGGTCGGAAGATGACCTCGTACACGACACCGTCTACTCACCCGGTGCGCGAGACCTTGCCGAGAATGGGCGGCGGTACATATTCAATGCGTTGATGAAGGCGAGCGGACCGGAAGCTCTTGCCGCGAAGTTCAGTCTCGCGGCCGATCCGCTCTTTGAGCACTTGCGAGATCGCATCGCGACCTTGGCTCAAGAGCGCCTTGCAGAGGAGTTGGATTCGTGCGCTTGGGCTCCGACGGAAGTGGCCACACTTCTGTCGCGCAAGGAACTACCGCCCAAGACCACGACCGACATGGCCCAGTTGCTGGTCGATCGGTTGGACGATCTTCAGGAACTGTTGCTCCGGGACACAGGACCGCGGGCAGGCTGGGCGTTGATCGAAGATGAGAACACGCTGCGACCCTTGATCGCTCGTGAACTGGAGATTGCGTCTAGGGAGGCCTATACAGTTGACCAAGAAGCTGTGACCACTGATGGCAAAGAGACCGACATTCGTCTGAGAGCTGTCTCGGGGTATCAGGCGACCATCGAACTGAAGGTTGGCGAGAAGGCAAGATCCGCGCGAGAGCTATGCGACACGATCGACAACCAGTTAGTCAAGAAGTACATGGCTCATCGGGATGCACGTACGGGCTGCCTGCTCGTATCGGTGGCCAAACCGGACAAGTACTGGCAACACCCCGAGACAAAAAAAAGAATCGATCGGTTTGGCCTGCAGGAGCTCCTTCAGGCGAAGGCGGATGAGGCGCAGCGACGCCTCGGTGGCGAGGCGCGTGTTCTCGCTCGCGTGCTTGACTTGGTGCCTCGCCTGCCCACCGAGCGGCAGGCAACAGGCGCGTCTAGTTGACGACGCAGACCCAAGCATGGACGTGAACGCTGCCACCGTTGACGCATGCGCTGCCGCCTTCACACTTGTGATCTCGTCAGCGACTTTCGCAGCGTGATCTGCGTTCGACTGGATTCGTAGCGCAGGCCCCAGTGGTCGTCGCGGGCCTCGTGTTCAATGGTGGCGACGCGGGCCTCGCCGGCCCAGACGTGCAGTGCATGGGTCATTCCAACTGCCCTCCGAGTCGACCACCGTTCATTCCTGCCGTTGGGCAGCTGCCGCACCCACGCCGGCCGGGCCGCCCCCACTGGCCGCCTCCCGCACCCACGGGTGCTCCTTGGGCAGCACCATCAGCGTCAGGCCCAGGCCGTCCAGCACGGCCAGGGCCTTGTCCAACCGCACCGTGCCCTGGCCGTTCTCCAGCCGCGACATGAGGTCGACCGAGACCCCCAGCAAGCTGGCCGCATCATCGATGCGCAGGGACTGCGACTTGCGGCGCGCCCGCACCAGCGGGCCCAGCTCGGGCGCGGACTGCAGGACGGTCGGGCGACGGATGGCGGGATCGGTCATGTCGGCGTTCCAGTGGGGCGGCGGGTAGAGCGCGCCGGCCACCGTTGTTTCTGCTACTCCGAAATCATACGGGCTTCGGGCAGGTTTCGGCAGAAAATTTCGGAATAACAGAAATTCGTGCTACCCGCCTTCGCCATCCACAGAAATTTCCGTCTTTCCGAAACAGCCGACTGTCAGCCTGCCGGTCATCCGGTGCGCGGCATCCCCCCACCGTCAAGCACGGTAAAAGTCCCCCCTCCCGCGCCCTGCAGCCCGGCGCATCGCCCCATACTCGCGCCCCAACCATGCGCCCGCGCCCCATCCTGCTGGTCGACGACGACCTCGAACTCTCCGCCATGCTCGAGCAGTACCTGCTGCGCGAGGGCTTCGACGTGCGCGTCGTGCACGACGGCGAGGCCGGCGTGGCCGCGGCGCTCGATGGGGACTGCGCGCTGGTGGTGCTGGACGTGATGCTGCCGCGCCTGTCGGGCATCGAGGCGCTGCGGCGCATCCGGGCGACCAGCCGGGTGCCGGTGCTGATGCTGACGGCGCGCGGTGACAACCTGGACCGCATCGTCGGCCTGGACATGGGCGCCGACGACTACGTGCCCAAGCCCTGCACGCCGGGTGAGCTGGTGGCGCGCATCCGCGCCATCCTGCGGCGCACCGAGGGGCAGGACGCGTCCCCGGCCGGCACGCCCGGTCAGCCCGGCGGCGTGCCGGCCAAGCTGCTGCAGGTGGGCGAGCTGATGGTGTGGCCGGGCAGCCGGCGCGCCACCTGGCGCGGCCAGCCGCTGGAGCTGACGGGCATGGAGTTCACGCTGCTGGAGGTGCTGATGCGCCAGCCGGGCCAGCTGATCAGCCGCAACGAGATCTCGCAGCAGGCCTTCGGCCGGCCACTGGCGCCGTATGACCGGCGCATCGACGTGCACCTGAGCAGCATCCGCCAGAAGCTGGGCCAGCGGCCCGACGGCCAGCCCTGGATCCAGAGCGTGCGCGGCCTGGGCTATCAGTTGCTGCAGGACTGAGGAGCACCGCGATGCGCACGCCCGGTGGCCTGTTCTGGAAGCTGCTGATCGCGCTGTGGCTGGCGATGGCGGCCTCGGTGGCGATGACCGCTCAGTTCCTGCGTTGGCAGGGCGTGATCGGGCCGAGTGACCGGCCGCCGGTGCTCAACCTGCTGCCGGTGGCACCGCTGGTCATCGGCTGCGTGGTGATGCTGCTGGTGAGCGTGGGCCTGGCCTGGCACCTGTCGCGGCCGCTGAACCGGGTGCGCACGGCGCTGCACCGGCTGGCCGAGGGCCGCTTCGACGTGCGCATGGGCCGGGATCTGGCCTGGCGGCGCGACGAGATCGCCGACCTGGCGCTGGATTTCGACCGCACCGCCGCCGAACTGCAGCGGCTGACCGACGCCCGCCGCCTGCTGCTGCACGACATCTCGCACGAGCTGCGATCCCCTCTGACACGGCTGCAGGCGGCCATCGGCCTGCTGCGCCAGGATCCGTCCCAGACGGCTGACATGCTGGGCCGCATCGAGCGCGAGGCGATGCGCATGGACGCGCTGATCGAGGAGCTGCTGACGCTGCACCGGCTGGAGGATGCCCCCGGCGCCTGGGCCAGCGCGCGGGTCGACGTGCTGGACCTGCTGCACACGGTGGCCGCCGACGCGGCCTTCGAGGCACGGGCCGTCGAGCGTGACGTGCGCATCGAGGCACCGGGCAGCTTCGTCAGCGACGTGCCGGGCGAGCTGCTGTGCCGGGCGCTGGACAACGTGGTGCGCAACGCGGTCAAGTACACGGCGCCGGGCACCACGGTGGACATCGTGGCGGAGCGGACGCCGGCCACGGCGGTGACCGGCACTGCGGCAGGCAATGGCAACGGCACGGGCACGGGCGCCGGCACCAGCGTCGGGGCCGAGAGCGCCGAGCCCGCCGCCGGCCGCCCCACCGACTGGCTGATCATCACCATCGCCGACCGCGGCCCGGGCGTGGCGCCCGAACTGCGCGCCCGCATGTTCGAGCCCTTCATGCGGCTGGACGAGGCGGCCGCGGTGCGCGGCTTCGGCCTGGGGCTGGCCATCGCGCGGCGGGCGCTGGCCGTGTGCGGCGGCACGATCGAGGCGTTGGGGCGTGAGGGGGGTGGGTTGATGATGAGGGTGAGGTTGCCGGTGCGGTGAGGCTGGGCGGTGTTGATCCGGACCAGCGGTTCAGGGTTGAGTTGGGAGCAGGTGTTGAAGGAGTGGCAGCTCGGCAGCGAGTGCCGCCTGTCGTCACCCGGAAGCGAACTCCCGCTGTTCGTCTAGAAGCTGACGTTCGCAGTGGTAGCCGACGAGTGCCCACCGTCAGCACAGCGACGATCAGCCGACCTTGATGTCAGGTCCGAGCGCACTCTCGCTCCTCGGATGACTGCTTCCGCCGCCGGCAGCCGGCAGCCAGCAGGATCCGACCCAAGGCGGTAGTAGGAGTCGTCAAGAAGCTGACGCCGGAGCATGGCGCCCGAAGCAGTCGGGTCAGCCGCCATCAAAGCTGTGCCAGAGATCGCCGAGCGCGCAAGTCCAAGTTGAGCCCAGTGATACGTGTTTTTCCGGGAAAACATCACTTTCAAGTTGACAGCGCAAGACATGCTTGGCACACTCGCCTTCGTTATGACGATTTCCCGGAAAAACGCACCACTCAACATGGCAACTAATAAGCACTCCATCAAGATCGAAGAACGCCTGTTCGAGGACTTCTTTCACTGCGCATACAACACCTTCTCGGCGCTTGAATCGCGGTACGACATCACCGGCGTACTCGACCAGATCTTTGGCCCCGACCACGAAGACAAGTCCTACTTTCAGTGCTCCGCGGCTTGGAAGACGTTGTCCGAAGCATTCGACTATGCGGTCAATGGCATCCTGCCCTCTCACGCCGATGCTGATGCCATCGTGATCAATGGCAATGAAGTTCTGCTGTTGGCCACCAGTGAAGACTTCAAACCTGCAGAGGTGTGGGACGACATCATTGCCATGGGTGATGGTCGTTTCGCGATCGACACGGGTGAGTCCATCTCCGTGCGCAAGTTGGCCCTGCTCGCCAACGTGGACGTGCGCACAGTCAAGAACGCGATCAGCGCGGGTGAGTTGGCTTCTTTCAAGCGAGATGACCCGTTCGAGAAGGACCTGTTCATCGACAACGCTTCGGCACGTCGGTGGCTGCAAGGGCGACGCGGATACAAGCCCACGGTCTACCCCGACCAAGACCAACTGAGCCTGGACGACCTGACAACTCCCGCGCAGTTCGGCGCCTTCCTCGCTGAGCAGCGCAGCCGCCTCGGGCAGAACTTTTCGGCATCTGGCGAAGGCACACACCTTCACTCGATGTTGACCAACCAGGCCCTTCAGAAGCTTGAAGCTGGGGTGTTCTCCTTGCCGCTTGATGCCGTGTTTCCGATCGCCGACCTCTACCTGATTGATCGAAAAAAGCTCATTCAGTGCGTCATGCGGGTGTTCTTCGCTGAAGAACTCTCTGCCCTGTGATGGCCGCCCGAACACCATTCAAGACAAGGTACCTGACATGACCACATTCGCCCAATTCAAAGACGTCATGGCCAAGCTTGCCCCGGAGCATCTGCAGTCCGATTCCCCGTCTCATCAAGCGTTGCTGATTCCCCATCGATCTGACCGCCTGGTGCGGACCTACTACGCCCCGTTCGACCATGTGAACACCGAAGCGCGACTGGTCCTGGTGGGCATCACTCCTGGGCGTGAACAGATGAACAACGCTCTGCGCGCCGCAAGGCTGGCCATGATCCGAGGCCTCGATGATTCGCAGGTCATTGCACACGCTAAGCAGGCGGCTTCATTCAGCGGTCCCATGCGGGAGAAGCTGATTGAAATGCTGGATCACTACGGCTTCAACACTCGGCTGGGCATCCACAGTTGCCGCGAACTCTGGGGTGACGCCAACCACATGGTTCATTTCACCTCGGCACTGCGCAACCCCGTCTTCTGTACCAAGAAGGGCAAAGAGGACAACTACACCGGTGGCTCCCCGACCCTGAGTACCTACGCAGGGTTCCGCGCGGCCCTTGGCGACCTCCGAGAAGAGCTGCTGTCGGTTCCCAAGGCACTTGTGCTCCCCCTGGGAGACAAGGTGGCCTCCGTGATCCAGACCTTGGTTGACACTGGCGATCTGCCGGCGGACCGTGTCCTGAACCTGGCCGGCAAGGTGGTCGAGTTTCCGCATCCGAGCGGGGCGAATGGTGAAACTCAAGCACTGGCCTTGATGCCGACCCTCCCTCAGGCAGAGACCTACGCTGCATCAAAGCTCCAGGCCTACCGAGTGAAGGCTGCGGCAAAGGGAAAGCACCTTACTCAGACTGAGGAGCGCACGTACCTGAACAAGCGAACTTCCTACTGGAACCGCGCCTTGTCTACGAGGCAAGCCATCGAATCCATGGCCTGACGGCCATGTCTGACAGCTCGGAAAGACGGCCACTTGCTTTGATTGATGTCGCGTCTGCCGCCTGTGGTTTCGATCCCAGGCGGCTTTTTTCTGCACGGTGTCAAGCCGTGCTCCTCGCAACAATCACCCTGGGGATCGCCGACCGATGCGTGCCCTCGGCCGCTGGACCGCCTGCGGGTGTGTCGCTTTGGGCTGACCGGCGGCTTCAGGGCGACGATATCGAGGGTGTCGAGTCGGTTTAGGGTCGTGAATGCCAGTTCGTCGCGGGCGAGATCGGTCGTTCGGTCGCCACTACTCCCGCATCATCGATCAGCTGGCCGCTGACCCATGCCGAACGGTCATCGCTGTACCGAGCCGGCAGAGTCCGCTTTCAGCCGGAGCAGTCGCTCAACCGACGAACCCGAGAGACCGCACCCAGCCTGAAACGGCCATCCCTCGCGCTGGAACCACTGGCCCAGCACCCGCACGCGGCCTGCGCATCAACCAACGCCCGAGCAACAGCACGCCTTCGTATTTCGCCAGGGGCCAGGCCCTCCCGGCAAGAGCGGCTGCTTCCCCAAGCCCCCCACCTTTACCCAGCTTGACGCCCGCTGCGCGCGCTGAACCGTCGCCCCGGCGACCATGGGTCCATCCTGGGACGTCGGGCGGCTGCGGTCGTACCGGCGCCTGCCGTACCGACCCATCGCCGCTGCGTCCATGCCCCATCCTGCCTCGTCCCGCGCATCCACGGCCGCACGGCCCGCCTCGCGCCCGCCCGCCCTTGCACTCAGCGCACTGGTGCTGGCCGCCGCCCTCACCCTCGGCGCCTGCTCCGAGAAGAGCGCGCCGCCCGCCCGCGGCCCGGTGGAGGTCGGCACCGTCACGCTGAAGACGCAGGACGTGGCGCTGCCCACCGAGTTGGCCGGTCGCACGTCGGCCGCCCTGGCGTCCGAAGTGAGGCCACAGGTCAGCGGCCTCATCCAGGCGCGGCGCTTCGAGGAGGGCGCGCGGGTGCAGGTCGGCCAGGTGCTCTACGAGATCGATGCGGCGCCCTACCGGGCCGCGCTCGACCAGGCCAAGGCCGCACTGCTGAACGCGCAGGCCACCGTCCACTCGACGAAGCTGAAGGACCAGCGCTATGCGGCGCTGGCCGCCGACGAAGGGGTGGCCCGGCAGGATGCCGATGATGCCCACGCCGCCTGGCTGCAGGCGGTGGCCGCGGTCGAGCAGCAGAAGGCCGCGCTGGAGACGGCGCGCATCAACCTGGGCTACACGCAGGTGCGGGCGCCGATCACGGGGCGCATCGGCACCTCGTCGGTGACGCCAGGGGCGCTGGTGACGGCCAGCCAGTCCACCGCGCTGGCCACCATCCGCGCGCTCGATCCGATCCATGTCGATCTGACGCAGTCGAGCGCCGATCTGCTGCAGTTGCGCCGCGCGATGGCCGCAGGCGGTCTGCAGTCGGGCAGCGCCGAGGTCAGCCTGACGCTGGAGGATGGCAGCCGCTATCCGCTCAAGGGCCGGCTGAAGTTCGCCGAGGTGGCGGTGGACGAGGCCACCGGCTCGGTCACGCTGCGGGCACAGTTTCCCAACCCGGAAAGTGTGCTGCTGCCGGGCATGTACGTGCGTGCCACGCTGGACCAGGCGGTGGCCCGCGCGGCCATCCTGGCGCCGCAGCAGGGCATCACGCGCGATCCGAAGGGCAAGGCCACCGCGCTGGTGGTGGGTACCGACGGCAAGGTCGCGCAGCGCGATGTCACCACCACGCGCGCGCTCGGCGACCAGTGGCTGATCGCCAGCGGCCTGGCCGCCGGCGACCGCCTGATCGTGCAGGGCACGTCCAAGGTGCGCGCGGGCGATGCGGTGAAGGTCGTGGACGTGAGCCCGACCACCGTGGCGGCGGGCACCGCTGCCAGCGCCGCGAGCGCGGCCCGCACGGCCGCCTCCGAGGCCCGCGCCGCCGCGGCGGCCACCCCCGCATCGGAGCGCTGAGATGCTGGCCCGCTTCTTCGTCGACCGGCCCATCTTCGCCTGGGTCATCGCCATCGTCATCATGCTGGCCGGCGCGGCGTCGATCACCGCCCTGCCCGTGGCCCAGTACCCCGACGTCGCGCCGCCGACGGTCAACATCTCGGCCACCTACACCGGCGCCTCGGCGCAGACGGTGGAGAACAGCGTCACCCAGATCCTGGAGCAGCAGCTGACCGGGCTGGACGGGCTGATGTACTTCTCGTCGTCCAGCAGTTCGTCGGGCCGAGCCAGCATCAGCGTGGTGTTCCAGCAGGGCACCGATGCCGATACCGCCCAGGTTCAGGTGCAGAACAAGGTGCAGCAGGCGTTGACGCGGCTGCCGCAGGCGGTGCAGAGCCAGGGCGTGACGGTCACCAAGTCGCAGAGCGACTTCCTGATGATCGTGGCCGTCTACGACGCGACGGACAAGGCCGCCAACGACGACGTGGCCGACTACCTGGCCAGCAATCTGCAGGACGCGATCTCGCGCGTGGAAGGCGTGGGCGGCGTCAACGTCTTCGGTGCGCAGTACGCGATGCGCATCTGGCTGGACCCGCAGAAGCTGGCCGCCTATCAGCTGATGCCCTCGGACGTTCAGTCGGCGCTGACGGCGCAGAACGCGCAGCTGTCGGCCGGCAAGATCGGCGCGCTGCCCGCGCCGGCCGGCCAGCAGCTGACGGCCACCGTCACCGCCCAGTCCAAGCTGCAGACGCCCGAGCAGTTCCGCGCCATCATCGTCAAGCGCGCGGCCAGCGGGGCCGTGGTGCGGCTGTCGGACGTGGCCCGCGTCGAGATGGGGGCCGAGAGCTATGACGCCGTGGCCCGCCTGAACGGCCATCCGGCCTCCGGCATTGCCGTGCAGCTGGCGCCGGGCGCCAATGCGCTGAGCACCGCCACCCGCGTGCGCACGCTGGTCGAATCGCTGAAGTCCGGCATGCCCGAGGGCTACCAGGTCGCCTACCCGAAGGATTCGACGCGCTTCGTCAAGATCGCCATCGAGGAGGTGGTCAAGACGCTGGTCGAGGCCATCGCGCTGGTGGTGGTGGTGATGTTCGTCTTCCTGCAGAACTGGCGCGCGACGCTGATCCCGGCGATCGCGGTGCCGGTGGTGCTGCTGGGCACCTTCGGCGTGCTGGAGCTCTTCGGCTACTCGATCAACACCCTCACGATGTTCGGCATGGTGCTGGCCATCGGCCTGCTGGTCGATGACGCGATCGTGGTGGTGGAGAACGTCGAGCGCGTGATGCGTGAAGAAGGCCTGTCGCCGCACGACGCCACCGTCAAGTCGATGGGCGAGATCACCGGTGCGCTGGTGGGCATCGCCACCGTGCTGACGGCCGTGTTCCTGCCGATGGCCTTCTTCAGCGGCTCCACCGGCGTGATCTACCGCCAGTTCTCGATCACGATCTGCGCGTCGATGATCCTGTCGGTGGTGGTGGCGCTGACGCTGACACCGGCGCTGTGTGCCACGCTGCTGAAGGCCCATGACGTCGGACATGAGGGCACCGAACCGCGTGGCGCGGGGGCCTGGTTCAACCGCCACTTCGATCGCCTGACCGCCCGCTACGAGGGCGGCGTGGGCCGCATCATCCGCGGCCCGGTGCGCTGGATGCTGGTCTACGGCCTGATCGTGGCCGCGATGGGCCTGCTGATGATGCGCCTGCCCACCGGCTTCCTGCCGGCCGAGGACACCGGCGAGGCGATGGTGCAGTACACGCTGCCCGCCGGCGCCACCACCAGCCGCACGCTGGAGGTGGCCAAGGCCGTCGAGAAGCACTTCCTGGTCGACGAGAAGGACAACGTCGAGGCCATGTTCACCATCGCCGGCTTCAGCTTCGCCGGCAGCGGGCAGAACGCGGGCCTGGCCTTCGTCAACCTCAAGGACTGGAGTCAGCGCGAGGGCGTGGCCAACCGCTCCGACACCCTCGCGGGCCGCGCCACCGGCGCGCTGCAGTCGGTGCGCGATGCGCAGATCTTCGCGCTGACGCCGCCCTCGATCTCGGGCCTGGGCCAGTCCAGCGGCTTCGAGTTCCAGTTGCAGGCCACCGCCGGCACCGACCGCGCCGCCCTGAAGGAGCGCCGCGACAGCCTGCTGGCCGCCGCCGGCCAGGACGGCCAGCTGGCCGCCGTGCGCTCGGGCTCGCTGGGCGACCAGCCGCAGCTCAAGATCGACATCGACCAGGCCAAGGCGCTGTCGCTCGGCCTGTCGCTGTCGGACGTGGAGGACACGCTGAGCGCGGCCTGGGCCGGCGCCTACGTCAACGACTTCATCGACCGCGACCGCGTCAAGAAGGTCTACATGCAGGGCGACGCGGCCTTCCGCTCACGGCCCGAGGACCTGGGCCTGTGGCAGGTGCGCGGCAGCGACAGCGCGGGCAACACCGTGATGACGCCGTTCTCGGCCTTCGCCACCACGCGCTGGACCTACGGACCGGAGAGCCTGTCGCGCTACAACGGCCTGGCGTCCTATGCGATCCAGGGCGCGGCCGCCGATGGCGTCAGCTCGGGCACGGCAATGGACCGCATGGACACGCTGGCGGCCGCACTGCCGGCCGGCACCACCCACGCCTGGAGCGGCCAGTCCTACCAGGAGCGCCTGGCCAGCGGCCAGACGGCCACCTTGTACGCGGTGTCGATCATGGTCGTCTTCCTGTGCCTGGCGGCGCTGTACGAGAGCTGGTCGATTCCGTTCTCGGTGCTGATGGTGATCCCGCTGGGCATCGTCGGCGCCGCGCTGGCGGCCACGCTGCGCGGGCTGGAGAACGACGTGTACTTCCAGGTCGCGCTGTTGACCACCATCGGCCTGTCGTCGAAGAACGCGATCCTGATCGTGGAGTTCGCCGACGCCGCGCTCAAGCAGGGCCAGGGCCTGGTCGAGGCGGCCGTCGAAGGTGCCCGCCTGCGGCTGCGCCCGATCCTGATGACCTCGCTGGCCTTCATCGCCGGGGTGATGCCGCTGGCGCTGTCCACCGGTGCGGGCGCCAACAGCCGGGTGTCGATCGGCACCGGCATCGTCGGCGGCACGCTGACGGGCACGGTGCTGGCCGTCTTCCTGGTGCCCCTGTTCTTCGTCCTCGTGCGGCGCCTGTCCGGTGACCGCGCTGCACGGCTGCACACCCCCACCCCGGCGGAGGCCTCCTGAGATGACCCGTCACCTGATGGCCCTTCCCCTCGCTCTGGCTGCCGCGCTGGCCTTGAGCGCCTGCGGCACGCTGACCCCGCCACCGGCCCGCGCTGACGCCCCGCAAGCCTCGGCCAGCGCGGTGCCGGCGGCCTGGCCGGCCGCTCTGGCGGGCACCGCGGGCTCGTCCGGCCCGGTCACGGACGCCGCCCCGGCACCCGAGCTGCCCTGGTCGCACTTCATCCTCGATGAACGTCTGCGCCGGGTGGTGCAGCAGGCACTAGACGGCAACCGCTCCCTGCGCAAGACGGTGCAGGACGTGGCGGCCGCCCGCGCCCAGTACGGCCAGCAGGATGCCGCACGCCTGCCCACCGTCGGCGGCAGCCTCGGCAGCACGAACGCCCGCAGCCGCTCCGGCGACACCACCGTCACCAGCCACGGCGCCAGCGCCGGCGTGTCCGTCAGCGCCTGGGAGGTGGACCTGTTCGGCCGCGTCGGTGCGCTCAGCGATGCGGCGCTGCAGACCTGGCAGGCCAGCGCCGAGGGCGCACGCAGCACCCGCATCACGCTGATCGCCAGCACCGCCACCGCCTGGCTGCAGCTGGCCGCCGACCGCCAGCGGCTGGCGCTGGCGCAGCAGACGGAGGCCTCGGCCGAGCGCTCGGTGGCGATCACGCGCAAGCGGCTGGCCGCGGGCGTGGCCTCACGCGTGGACGTGCGCGATGCCGAGACGGTGCTGCACCAGGCCCGGGCCGACGTGGCCAGCGCCACCACCGCCGCCGCCCAGGACCGCCACGCGCTGGAGCTGCTGGCCGGCGGGCCCGTCGCCGATGCGCTGCTGCCCGACGGCCTGCCGGCCGACGACGCCGGCCTGGCCCAGGTACAGGCCGGCCTGTCGTCGGCCGTGCTGCTGCGCCGGCCCGACGTTCTGCAGGCCGAGCACGCGCTGAAATCCGCGGATTTCAGCGTCACGGCCGCCCGCGCCGACCACTTCCCCAAGCTGACGCTGACCGGCAGCGCGGGGCTGGCCAGCAGCGCCCTGACCTCGCTCCTGAGCGGCGGCGCCAGCACCGTGTGGTCACTGGCACCGGCCGTCGGCATCACGCTGGCCGACGGCGACGCCAAGCGCTCCGCGCTGGAGGCCGCGCAGGCCACCCGCGACGGCCTGGTCGCGTCCTACGAGGCCACGCTGCAGACCGCCTTCCAGGAAACGGCCGACGCGCTGGCCCGCCGCGCGACGATGACCGACGAGCTGGCCGCCGACCGCGCCCGCGTCGAGGCCGCGCAGGACAGCGCCACGCTGTCGATGCGCCGCTACGAGAACGGCGTCGACACTTTCCTGGCCGCCCTGACCGCCCAACGCACCTTGTACGCGTCCCAGCAGACACTGGTGTCGGCCCGGCTGACGGCCCTCGGCAACCGGGTGACGCTGTACAAGGTGCTGGGCGGGGGTGTGGTCGACTGACGTGCATGGGGCTGACGCGCGATGGCGCCCTTCACCGGCGGAATGCGCCCGCGTGTCAGTGGTCCGCACGCCACCGACCTTGTCCTCACGTTCTCGACAGCACGGGCGCCAGCCGTCAGGCGCCGGCGACGAGGATGGACGGCTTCAGGCCGGTTCTGAGAGTTCGATCAGGTTGTGGTCCGGATCACGCACGTAGACCGAGCGGATCTTTCCGGTGGCCCCGGTCCGCAGCACGGGGCCCTCGATGACGGGCCAGCCGCAGTCGGCCAGACGGGCGATCACCGCCTGCAGCGGGATGGACGCGATGAAGCACAGGTCCAGGGAACCGGGGACCGGCAGGTGGGCCTTGGGCTCGAACTCGGCGCCCTGGACGTGCAGATTGATCTTCTGCCGACCGAAGATGAAGGCTTGACGCTCGACCGGCGGCGTGCCGCCGACGAAGGTCTCGAGCCGCATGCCCAGCACGCGGGTGTAGAAATCGATGCAGGCCTCGCGGCGGGCGGTGGTCAGCACCAGATGGTCCAGGTGGTCGATCATGCGAGCGCCTCCCGCAGACGGGCCACGGTGGCGGGGGCCGGGTGCAGATCGGTGATGCGACCGGCCTTGGCCAGCTGACCGGGCACGTCGTGACCGACGATCTGCGGCAGGGCGCGCGCGGCCGCCAGCACGCGGTCGAGGTCGATGCCCGTCTCGTGGCCCATGGCCTGCAGCATGTGGAGGGCGTCCTCGCTGCTGATGTTGCCGCTGGCACCGGGCGCGTAGGGGCAGCCACCCAGGCCACCCAACGATCCATCGAAGCGGTCGATGCCGACCCGGGCCGCCGCCAGCACGTTGGCCAGCCCCATGCCGCGGGTGTTGTGGAAGTGCAGCGTGAGCTGCACGCCGTCGAAGCGCTCGCGCAGCGCGCGGCACAGGCGCTCCACCTGCACCGGATGGGCCATGCCGGTGGTGTCGCAGACGGTCAGGCCGCGCACGCCGCGGCTGGCGAAGCGGTCCGCCCAGCGCAGTACCTCGTCCTGCGCCACCTCGCCCTCCATCGGGCAGCCGAAGCAGGTGGACAGCGACACGTTGACCGGGACGCTGCCAGCCACCTGGTCGATCACCGCGGCCAGGCCGGCGAAGCTCTGCTCACGCGGCATGCGCAGATTGGCCAGGTTGTGCGTCTCCGAGGTCGACATCACCAGATTGAGCTCGTCGGCGCGGGCCTCCAGCGCGCGTTCGGCGCCACGCTGGTTGGGCACCAGCACCGTGTACTCGACACCCGGCACCCGCTGGATGCGGCCCATCACGGCCTCGGCATCGCGCAGCATCGGGATGGCCTTGGGCGACGTGAACGACGTCACCTCGATCTTGGCGTAACCACACTGGCTCAGCGCGTCGATCAGGGCGACCTTGGCATCGGTGGGGATGAAGGCCGCTTCGTTCTGGAAGCCGTCGCGGGTGACGACCTCGTTGAAATGGATGCGTTGCATGGGGGTCCTGGGTGAGGGCTTCAGTGAACGATGCCGCGGGCCTTGAGGGCCTCGATCTGAGCGGCCGTCAGGCCGATCTCCTGCAGCACGAGCTCGGTGTCCTGTCCGAGAACAGGCGCGTTGCGCCGATGGCCACCCGGGGTGACCGAGAGCTTCGGGCAGATGCCGGGCACGGTGAGGGTGCTGCCGTCGTCCAGCACCATCTGCTGCAGCATCCCGCGTGCCGCGTAGTGCGGATCGGCCGCGATGTCGGCCACGGTGTAGATGCGGCCGGCCGGCACCGACACGTCCTCCAGCGCGGCCAGGACCTCGTCGACGCTGCGCTCGGCCGTCCACACGCCGATGGCCTCGTCCAGCTCGGCGACCCGCGCCACGCGCCCGGCGTTGTCGGCCAGGTTCGGGTCGGCCGCCAGGTCGGGCCGCCCGATCAGCAGCATCAGCCGGCGGAAGATGCTGTCGCCGTTGCCGGCGATGAGCGCGTAGCCCCCGTCGCGACAGAGGTAGGCATTGGTCGGCGCGATGCCTGGCAGAGCGCTGCCGGCCGGCCCGCGCACCGCGCCGAAGGCGCTGTACTCCGGCAGCAGGCTTTCCATGCAGTTGAAGACCGCCTCGTACAAGGCCACGTCGATCACCTGGCCCTGGCCGCTGGCCTGGCGGTGCTGCAGCGCCAGCAGGATGCCGATCACGCCGTGCAGGGCAGCCAGCGTGTCGCCCAGGCTCACGCCCACACGCACCGGCACGCGACCGGGCTCGGCCGTCAGGTGGCGCAGCCCGCCCATGGCTTCGGCCACGACGCCGAAGCCGGGACGGCCGCGGTACGGGCCGGTCTGTCCATAGCCGCTGATCCGCAGGACGATGAGCCTGGGATTGAGCGTCAGCAACTGATCGGGGTCCAGCCCCCAGCCCTCCATCGCCCCGGGGCGGAAGTTCTCGATCAGCACGTCGGCTTCGGTCGCCAGCTGTCGCACGATGGCCTGGCCTTCGGGCTGGCGCAGATCCAGCGCGACGGAGCGTTTGTTGCGCGATTGCACCTGCCACCAGATCGAGGTGCCGTCCTTCAGCAGCCGCCACTTGCGCAGCGGATCGCCGCTGTGTGGCGCCTCGATCTTGATGACGTCGGCACCGAAGTCGGCGAGGGTCTTGGCGGCAAAAGGGCCGGCGATCAGCTGGCCGAGTTCGAGCACCTTCAGTCCGGCCAGGGCGGCCGTGGAGGTCGGAAGAGGCGTGTCCATGAGGCCAGTGTCCAGCCCCGTGGAACGGTCCGTCTATTTGAAGCTCGCGTCGCCTGACTTCGCGTTCCGTGAAGTCGACACCAGGAAATCCCGCAGCGCGGTGGCCGTGGCGTCGGCATCCGTACGGATGGCCACCTGGATCTCGCGGCGGGCCCAGTCATCGGCCAGTGGCCGGCACTGCAGCCCCATCGACGCCAGCAGCGGCCGGGCCGTGCCCTTGGGCATCGCCGCGATGCCGAGGCCCGAGGCCACCATGTGGGCCATCGCGTCGAAGCTGCGCACCTGGGTGCGCAGGCGGAAGCGCCGGCCGGCGGCCAAGGCCGCCTGCTGCTGGGCCTGCAGCACGGCGGCACCGGCGTTCAGGCTGATCCACGGTTCGTCCAGCGTGTCGGCGAAGGCGATGGGCGTGCGCCCGGCCAGTCGATGCCCTTTCGGCACCACCAGCACCAGCTCGTCGCGCCGGAAGCCGCGCACGTCCAGGCCGCGCAGGTCCGGGCCGGCGACGAAGACGGCGACCTCGGCACGCCCCTCCCGCAGCGCGGCGACAACCTGCTCGGACATCTGCTCCTCCAGATCCACCTGAACCTCCGGGTGCAGCGCCGCGTAGGCCGCCAGCAGCGGCGACAGGAACTGCGTGATGGCCGCCGAGCTGGCGCACAGGTGCACATGGCGCACCACGCCCTCCTGGGCGTCGGCCAGCTCCTCGACCAGCAGATCCAGCTCGCGCAGCAGCGACAGGCCGCGCGCGAGGAACACCCGCCCCGCGGCCGTGGGCGTCAGCCCCCGCGAATGCCGCTCGAACAGCGGCGTGTCGAGCGCACGCTCCAGCTCCTTGAGGCGGCGACTGGCCGCTGGCAGGACCAGATTCGAGGCCTGGGCCGCAGCCGTCAAGCTGCCGGTGCGGGCGCAGTCGACGGCCAGGCGGATCGAGACGAAGTCGAAGCGGGCGAGGTTGTAGAGGGGGCCGGTCATGGGAGGACACCGTTCCCGGTCGAGTCTAGAGGCAAGCGCGCGCACCTCCGCGCGCCGCCTCCCGCGGGCGCCTCAGCCTCGACGTGAGGGGCGCGGACGAGGGTTGGCCTTGCCATCCCCCGCCTGCGGACACCCCATCGCCAGATACACCGCCAGCCCCGCGTGGGCATCATCGGCGGCATAGCGGATCTGGCCCTCGCTGAGCGGCCACTGCGCCCAGTTGGACGTCGACGCCTTCTTGCTCTTGGCCAGCCGCAGGCCCAGCACGATGGCCACCGCGGCCTTCAGCCCCACGTCCTGCCGGTAGCCGAGGCGGCGCACCAGCGGCGCCAGATCCACCGCGCCCTGCAGCGCGATGCCCAGCTTGCGCTGCAGCGGCGACTGGTCCGAGCGCAGGCCGAAGCCCACCTTGGGCAGCTCCGGCGCCTCCAGCACGGTGCGCAGGAAGTCGACCGGCGGCTGCGCGCCGACCGGCACCAGGAAGACCTCGTCGGGCGTGGCCAGCTGCACCAGGTGCGGGCCGTCGGACACCTCGTCCTTGCGGAAGACGGGGCGGCTCTCGGTGTCCAGCCCGACCACGCCGGCGGCGGTGATGGCGGCCAGCGCGGCCGCGGCCTGGGCCGGCGTTTCCACGAGATGGATGCGCGCGCGGGGCAGCGGCTCCCAGGCCGGCAGGGCGTCGATCTCCTCGCGCGTGGGGTGGGGCTTGAGCGGGGTGCGGCGGGCGGGTGGGCGCGCCGGTGCGGAGGACGGCAGCGGCGGCGGCAGGGTCGGGGGCGAAGACGACATGGCGTCCGAGGTTAGCGGCAATCCGGCGCGTGGGGCATGTGTCCCGTGCGGCCGGCGCACCGGCACCGGCACCGGCACCGGCACCGGCACATCGGCACACCGGCGCATCGGCGCCGTCCCGTCAGCCGGCATCGTCGCCCGGACGCAGGACAGAATGCGGCCCACCGCCCCCGCCGGCCTCGGTCGCGGACGGTCCCACCCACCGCTGAAGCCGCCGACCTCACCCACCGCTGCGGCCGCCCCATGTCCCCGTCCACGCCTCCGACGATGCCCACCGGCACCGCCGCGCCGTCACCCTCCGGTCCCGCCGGCCCGACCGGCGACGACGCCCCCCACGTCCGCCCCTGGATCGTCGAAGCCCTCGGCCTGCGCGCGCTGCACACCAGCCACGACGCGGTGCAGAGCGTGATGCGGCTGGACGCGCCGGATGCGCTGGCGCTGGCCTACACGCGCACGATGATGGGCGTGCTGTTGTGCGTGCCGCAGCCGCGCCGCATCGCGATGGTGGGCCTGGGCGGCGGCACGCTGGTGAAGTTCTGCCACCGGCATCTGGCGCCGGCCAGGCTCTCGGTGGCCGAGATCAATCCGCATGTGCTGGCCCTGCGCGAGACCTTCCACGTGCCACCCGATGACGCACGCCTGCAGGTCGATCTGGCCGACGCCACCGCCTGGGTGCGCACCCTGCCCGAGGACACCGACGTGCTGCTGGTCGACGGCTTCGACCCCGAGGGCCTGCCGCCGGCGCTCGGCGCCCAGGCCTTCTTCGACGATGCGGCCGCCGCGCTGGCCGATGGCGGCGTGCTGGCGATGAACCTGCCGCTGGACGAGCCCACGCTGCCGCAGGTGATGGACCGGCTGGCGCGCGCCTTCGGCCATGCCTGCGCCGAGGACGGCGGGCTGCTGTGGGTCGATGGCGTGGACGAGAGCAACCGCATCGCCTTCGCCTGGCGCGGCCGCGCGTTCAACCGCCATGCGCCCGGCCGCCTGCGCCTGCCCGACAGCCTGCCGCTGGACGAGGCGCAGGCGCTGTGCGACGACCTGCGGCCGATGCTGGCGGCCTGGCGCCGGCTGCGCAGCGGCGGCCGGCCCGCTGCCTAGAATCCGCCAGCGCCCGGGTCCGTCCGCCGTCTCCCCTCGAGTCCCCCGCGAGTCCCCCGGCCGGGACCCCGGCGCCCCCCGTCCAGCCAGCCCGGAACCGCGCGTGACCCGACCCGCCCACCTCCCCTTCGACAACCTCTACCGCCACGGCTTCGTGCGCACGGCCGTGGTGGTGCCGCGCTGCAAGGTGGCCGATCCGGCCCACAACGCGGCCGCCACGATCGCGCTGCTGCGCGAGGCGGCGGCCGGTGGCGCCCGGGTGGTGGTCTTCCCCGAGCTGGGCCTGAGCGCCTACAGCTGCGAGGACCTGTTCCACCAGCACGCGCTGCTGGACGCCGCCGAGGCCGCGCTGGCGCAGGTGGTGCAGGCCACGGCCGACTGCCCGGCGCTGGCCGTCGTCGGCCTGCCGCTGCGGGTCGACGGCGCGCTGTACAACGTGGCTGCGGTGGCGCACGGCGGCCGCCTGCTGGGCGTGCTGCCCAAGTCCTACCTGCCGAACTACGGTGAGTTCTACGAGGCCCGCCAGTTCCACCCGGCCGGCGATGCGCTGGTCGACCACATCGAGCTCGACGGCTTCGGCCGCGTGCCCTTCGGCACCGACCTGCTGTTCCAGGCGCTGAACCTGCCGGCCCTGGTGCTGCATGCCGAGATCTGCGAGGACGTGTGGACGCCGGTGCCGCCCTCGTCCTTCGCCGCGATGGCCGGCGCCACGGTGCTGCTGAACCTGTCGGCCTCCAACATCACCGTGGGCAAGTCCGCCTACCGCCACGACCTGGCGGCCGCGCAGTCGGCGCGTTGCGTGGCGGCCTATCTGTACGCCTCGGCCGGCTTCGGTGAATCGACCACCGATCTGGCCTGGGACGGCCAGGCCCTGGCCTACGAGAACGGCGGCCTGGTCGCCGAATCGGCACGGTTCCGCGCCGACTCGCACTGGATCCAGGCCGACATCGACCTGGAGCGCCTGCAGCACGAGCGCATGCGCCAGACCAGCTTCGCCCAGTGCGCCGCGCGCCACCGCGCCGAGACCGGCCGCTTCCGCCGCATCGTCTTCACGCTGGATCTGCCCGACGGCGCGCTGCCGCTGCAGCGCCCGATCGCCCGCCACCCCTACGTGCCGGCCGACGGCCCCGAGCGCGACGCCCGCTGCCACGAGGTCTACGACATCCAGGTACAGGGCCTGGCGCAACGGCTGACCGCCAGCGGCATCGGCTGCATCGTCATCGGCATCTCCGGCGGGCTGGACAGCACCCAGGCCCTGCTGGTGGCCGCCCGTGCGATGGACCGTCTGGGCCGCCCGCGCAGCGACATCCTGGCCGTCACCATGCCCGGCTTCGCCACCTCCAGCCGCACGCTGGACCAGGCGCGGCGCCTGATGACGGCCGTGGGCTGCACGGCGATGGAGATCGACATCCGCCCGTCCTGCCGCCAGATGCTGGCCGACATCGGCCACCCGGCGGCCGACGGCACGCCACAGTACGACATCACCTTCGAGAACGTGCAGGCGGGCGAGCGCACCAGCCACCTGTTCCGTCTGGCCAACCACCGCAACGGCTTCGTGCTGGGCACGGGGGATCTGAGCGAGCTGGCGCTGGGCTGGTGCACCTACGGCGTGGGCGACCACATGTCGCACTACAACGTGAACGCCAGCGTGCCCAAGACGCTGATCCGCCACCTGGTGCACTGGGTCGGCACCCAACAGGCCGACGACGCGGCCGGCCGCGCGCTGGCCCAGGTGCTGTTCGACATCGCCGCCACCGAGATCAGCCCCGAGCTGGTGCCCGCCACCGATGGCGCCGGCGGCAACGCCCCCGCGCAGAGCACCGAGGACACGCTCGGCCCCTACGAACTGCACGATTTCAGCCTGTACCACACGATCCGCTCGGGTTTCAGCCCGGCCAAGGTGGCCTTCCTGACGCGCCACGCCTTCGACGGCGTGCCCGGGCGCGAGCTGCCGGTGATCAAGCGCCACCTGCGCACCTTCCTCTGGCGCTTCTTCCAGACCAGCCAGTGGAAGCGCAGCTGCGTGCCCAACGGGCCGAAGGTGGGTTCCGGTGGCTCGCTGTCGCCGCGCGGCGACTGGCGTGCGCCGGGCGACGGCGAATCGGCGGTGTGGCTGGCGGACTGGGCGCGGATTCCGGACGCCTGAGGCCGGCCCCGTGCGCGGTACGGGCCGACCGGCCGCGCCGCGGCGCCCCCCCATGTTTCAGGGGTGCCGCATGTTTCCGCAACGTAAAGACGGCCCTAGCATTCCCGCCGCCCGGTGATTCCACCGGTTTCAGGGATGCACATGATGAAGAACGACATGACCGGTCCGCTGCGCACCGCGCTGCTGGCCATCACCACCGCCGCACTGAGCGCCTGCGGCGGCGGCGGCTCGGACAGCGGCGATGCACTGCCGAGCTCAGGCAGCTACGCCATCACCACGGCCTCGGCCACCACGCTGACCAACGATCTGGGCGCCAGCATCGACGTGATGGACGCGGCCTACTCGCTGGGCTTCGACATGGCCACGACCATCGCCGATGTCGATGCGACCAGCGCAGGGCACCACGGCCGCGTCTCGGCCTTGCAGGTCTGGCTGAAGGACCCTCAGGTCAAGCGCGTCGCCCGTGCATCGCGCCGCATCGCGGCCACCTCCACATCCACCGCGGCCTGCGGCTGGGGTGGCAGCATCACGGTCAACTTCGCCGACCAGAACAACAACCTGGTCGTCGATGGCGGCGACAGCGCGACGATCACCTTCAATACCTGCAACATCAGCGCGGACACGCGTGTGAACGGCACCCTGGTGGTGAGCTACAACGGCACGACCACCCACAACGCCAGCACCGGCGCCTTCTCGATGGATGCCACCAGCCGCTTCACGCAGCTGACGGTCACCGAGCTGTCGTCCGCCCGGGCCGTCGAGCTGAACGGTGACCTGAAGGTCGTCTCACGCTACACCTCGTCGACGGCGGGGGAGGACACGGTCTCGGCCTCCAGCTTCTCGGCCGTGCTGCGGGTCAACGGCGTCACGAACAGTTCGCGCAGCTTCGAGCAGCTGAACTGGACGATGGCCACCAACAGCGTCGGCACGTCGACCTCGGACCTGTCGAGCCTGATCAGCTCGGATCTGCTCGGCGGCCGCACCGTGATGCTGACCACGCCGGTGACGCTGCGCTCGCTGTCGACCGAGGACTACCCGTCTTCCGGCCAGATCCAGCTGACTGGCGCCAACGGCGGGCGGATGACGATCACCGCGCTGAACGCGACCCAGGCGCGGCGTGACATCGACACCAACGGCGACGGCACGCCCGAGGCCTCGGCGGTGCTGGCCTGGACGACCTTGCTGCCGACCGACTGACGCGGCCGCCGGCCGGAGGTGGCCCCTCAGGCCGGCTGGCGGCTGAACCGCAGCGGCTGCCAGCCGGCCAGCGCCCGCTCCAGGCTGCTGCGGCTGGGCTTGTCGACGAAGACGCAGGGTGTGCCGGTGCGCTTGCAGTGCGCCTTCACCCGCCAGTAGGCGTCATGGCTGATGCAGCCGGTCTGGCAGATCACCAGATCGGCGGCGGCCAGGCTGGCCTCCAGCAGGCTGGCATGGTGCTCCAGGCCGCCGTCGTGGTGCAGGAAGCGGCTGCCGGCATGCTCCACCACGTCGCGGTAGACCGGCACCGCGCCGGACAGGCCGCCCACGCACAGCACGGCGCGCGGCGCCGCCGCCGGCGCGCAGATCGTGTCATCGGCCGGCACCGGATCAGACGGCAACGGCGGCGAGGCCTGGGCCGCCCGGCCGCCCGCCCGCACACCGGCGGTGGACGGGGCAAGCTCACCGTCGACCGGCAGCAGACCGGCACTGCCGGCCGCGCCGGCCGCCGCCGACTCGGTGCGGTGCAGCGAAGCGCGCACCTGGCGCAGCGCCAGCGCCATGCCCTGCATGCGCTGCTGCATCGCGTGCACCTGCTGCTGCAGGCGCTGGCGGGCGGGCAGATCGGGCAGTCCGGCGCGCACGTCCTCCAGATCCTGCTGCAGATGGGCCAGGCGGGTGTCGCGCTGGATCAGCTCGGCCCGCAGGCGCACCAGCTCGGCCTGTTGCTGCTCGATGCGGCGGGTCTGCTCGGCGGCCTGCAGGCGTGCGCGGGACTGCTGGTCGAGCAGTTGCTGCTGCAGCTCGGCGTGGGTCTCGCGCAGCTGGCGCAGCGCACGGCGGTCCGCCCGCTCGCTGGCGCCCCACTGGTGCTGCAGCAGATGGACATCGCGCAGCACCTCGTCTTCGAGCGAGCTGTCGCAGGCGGGATGGGTCAGCGTGGACCACAGGGCACCGGCCACGCCGTCGCCATGCAGGGCGGCCTGCCAGGCCTCGCGCAGCGCGACGCGGGTCTTGATGGCGCGGGCGGTCTGGACCTCAGCGGCATAGCGCGCATCCAGCGCGTCCTGCAGGGCCTCGGCCACGGGGCCGCGCGGCCGACAGTGGCCGACGAGCTGGTTGTGGATCGTGTAGTCGTCGTCGCTGGCGTCGAGCATCAGCACCCGGCGGGCCAGCGCCCGCGCGGCGTCGAGCGGCAGGCACACGCCGATGACGGGGCAGCCGGCATGGGCACCCAGCTGCCACAGCCGCCGCCGGGCCTGGCTGGGCGGACGGGCGGGCGCCGCCACGGCCATCGGGGCGAGGGCCGGCGTGCCGGATGCGGGCCCGATCCCCGCGCGCTCGGGCAAGCCGGCAGGCCCGGACCCGGACCCGGGCTGGCCGACCGGCTCCGGCGCATCGGCCGACCAGGCCGGTGGCACCGCACCCAGCACCGATCCGATGGCCTGCGCCACGGCATGGCGACAGAGGCCCGGCACCGGGCGGAAGGGCTGGTAGGAGGACGGACCGCCAGCCTCGGTCTTGCGCAGCAGATCACACATGCCCTCATATTAAATGAGAATCGTTCTCATTGCATGGATGACCCTGTCCAACGCTCCGCGCGGCCGCGTCACCCCTGCGCTATCCCGATGGGCAGCGCACGGCGACCGACCCACAATCGCGCGCATGACACCCACCCCGCTGCTGCTGGTCCCCGGCCTGATGTGTGATGACGACTGCTGGGCCGACCTGCGCCAGGCCCTGCGGACGCTGGACCCGCTGGGCCAGACCCGCCAGGTGCGGGTGATCGACCACGGCATGGCCGACACCCTGGCCGGCATGGCCGAGCAGATCCTGGCCGATGCGCCGCCGCGCTTCGCGCTCGCCGGCCATTCGATGGGTGGACGGGTGGCGCTGGAGGTCTGGCGCCTGGCACCCGACCGCATCAGCCACCTGGCGCTGCTGAACACCGGCGCCGTGCCCCTGGCCCACGGCGAGGCCGGCGAGCGCGAACGCACCCAGCGACTGGGCCTGCTGGCCATCGCCCAGACCGAGGGCGTGGCGGTGATGGCCCGCCAGTGGGTGCAGGCGATGGTGGCGCCGGCCCGGCTGCATGGCGATCCGGCGCTGGTCGAGCGCATCGTCGCGATGCTGGCGCGCAAGACGCCGGCCCATTTCGAATGCCAGCAGCACGCGCTGCTGAACCGGCCGGACGCCCGCCCGGTGCTGCCCACCATCACCGCACCGACGCTGCTGCTGTCGGGCGAGGAAGATGGCTGGTCACCGCCGGCCCCGCACGAGGCGATGCGCCTGCTGATGCCCGAGGGCGTCGGCCGCCTGGTGGTGGTGCCACGCGCCGGTCACATGGCGCCGATGGAGCAGGCCAGCGACGCGGCCCGCGCCTTCAACGACTGGCTGCTGCGCTGAGCACGGCCGCGCGCACGCGCCGCGCCTGCCGGCGGCGCAGCCACCCGCCGACACCGGCCGCGAAGGCCAGCCCCAGCGCCAGCCCGGTCGCATCGCCGACCAGATCCGCCCCATCGGCGCTGCGCCCGGGAATGCCGGCCTGCAGCAGTTCGATCAGCAGGCCATAGCCCATCAGCGCCGCCACCGGCTGCCACAGCCGCCGCCGGCTGACGGCCCAGGCCGCCAGCCAGACGGCCGCCAGCGCCGCGAAGGCCAGCGCGTGGTTGGCCTTGTCCCAGCCGGTATCGGCCATCCGCGGCGGGTCCGGATACAGCGCAAGGAAGCTGATCACGCCCAGCAGCGCGGCGAACAGGCCGCGCGCGGCCAGGCGCCAGGGCCGGGCCACCGGCAGCAGCGGGCTTTCATGGATCGACAGCGACATGGGCGCGATGCTAAGGCCTGCACAGGAGCCCACCGGGCCCGACCCTGAGCAGAATCCCGCAGATGCGCACCCTGCTCTTGTATGCCCTCACCGCCCTGGCCGAGATCGTCGGCTGCTGGCTGCCCTGGCTCTGGCTGAAGCAGGGCCGGCCGGCCTGGCTGCTGCTGCCGGCCGCCGCCAGCCTGGCACTGTTCGCCTGGCTGCTGACGCTGCACCCGGGCGCCTCGGGCCGGGTCTATGCGGCCTATGGCGGGGTCTACATCGGCGTGGCGCTGGTGTGGCTGTGGGCGGTCGACGGCATCCGGCCCACGCCCTGGGATCTGGCCGGCGCCGCGGTGGCGCTGGCCGGCATGGCGATCATCGTCTGGCAGCCGCGGGGCTGAAGGGCGGCCCGGCCGGACCGGCCGGGCATCGCGCCTCAAGACCAGCGCTTGACGCCGGTGATCATGGCCTTGACCAGATTCACCCGCTGCAGCCGGCCCATCACGATGGCCGCGGCCGCATGCACGCCGGCCAGCACCATCAGGCCGTTGGCCAGCGCCTCGTGCAGCTCCATCAGCCATTCCTCGCCGAACCAGCGGTCGGTGGTCTGCATCCAGCCGGTCAGGCCGAGCGCGGCCACCAGGGCCATCAGCACGAGCATCATGAGGGCGCCCAGCGGGTTGTGGCCGGGATGGGCGTCGGGCTCACGCCGCCGCATCGCCTGCAGGTGCAGACGGATGCGCTGCGGCGTCGGGAAGAAGTCGGCAAAGCGCGCATGGCGCGTGCCGACGAAGCCCCAGACCACCCGCGCGGCGACCAGGCCCGAGGCCAGCCAACCCAGCCACTGGTGCAGGTCCTCGCCCTCCTCGACGACACCGAAGTTGAGGAGCACGCAGGCCACCAGCGTCCAGTGGAAGATGCGCACGAACGGGTCCCAGACCCGGATGGCGACAGCGGGCTTGTCGGTGGACGTCATGCGCGGGCTCCGACGCCGAGGCCGCTCAGGATTCCTGCTTGACGATGGCCAGCGTGGCCGGGTCGAAATAGATCTCGACCTTCTTGCCGGCCTTGTCCTTGCCGTAGATCTCGTAGCACTTGCCCTTGCTGACCTTGAAGGTCTTGATCTCGTAGCCCTGGGCCGTCAGCTTGGCCTTGGCATCGTCCTGCTTCAGCCACTGGGCCTCGGGCACGTTGCAGGCGGGGCCGGCGAAGGCGGTACCGGCGGTGACGGTCAGGGCGATGGCGGCAACGGTCGTCTTCATCATGGGCATCCTCAGGAGGTGGTCATCGGCCGGTGTTGACCGACGGATGCATTGAAGGCCGCGAACCTGAAGTGCATCTGAAGCGCGGTGCAGGCACAGCGCCGGCACCCGTCCATCCCTCCGCCCGCCCGCCTCAGCCCTGCAAGCGCGCCAGCTCCTCGGGCGTGTTGGCATTGGCGAAGGCCGCGGCATCGTCGAAGACCACGGTGGCGCAGCGGTGCTGCGCCGTCCAGCGGTCGATGCTGCGGCGGCCGCTGGCGACGAAGTCGGTCAGGCTGTCGCGCAAGGTCAGCGGCAGCAGGCAGAACACCGGCTGCGGCTGCAGCACACGGCCATCGGCCTCAGGCCGCCGGCCGGCGGCGCGCGCGCCCTCGTCCGGCAGCTCGCGGGTGGCGGCGATCGCCAGCTCGGCACCCTCGGCCTGCACCGCGGCGATCAGGCGGGCCGCCAGATCCAGGGGGAAGAACGGCGTGTCGCAAGGCACGGTCAGCAGCCACGGCGTCGTGCAATGGGCCAGCCCGGCCAGGAAGCCGGCCAGCGGGCCCGGCTGATCGGGCAGCACATCGGGCCAGACCGGCTCACCGAGTGCCGCATAACGGTCCAGATTGCGGTTGGCATTGATCATCAGCGCGCCGACCTGTGGCCGCAGGCGCTGCAGCGCGTGCCAGGCCAGCGGCTGGCCACGGTGCGGCTGCAGGCCCTTGTCGACACCACCCATGCGGCTGCCGCGGCCGCCGGCCAGGATCAGACCGGTGAGATCCTGACGCGCCATCGGGACGGCGGATGCAGGGACGGCGGATGCAGGGGCTGCGGCAACAGGAGGAGCGGTCATCGGGTCGGCATCCGGTGGCGGTTGATGCACCGCCCGGCCGGCCGGAGGTGCCGGCGCGATCCGGTCGCGGTCCGCGCCCATTGTCGACCGCTCCGTGGCCCGGCCGCACGGCCGGGCCGTCTCCTCAGGTCCGGCGTCGGCCAGCACCAGCTCCGGCCCCGGCGCCGACCACGCCCAGGCCGGCCAGCATCAGCGCGAGCGACGCCGGCTCCGGCACCGTGGACGCGGTGGACACCGCGTTGACGACCCCATCACGGATGCCCCAGGCCTCGTCACCCACGGTCTGGCCGAAGCCGGTGTAGCCGAAGGTCACGGTGTTGATGCCCGACTGCAGCGCGAAGTCGACCGAGAAGCCGACATGGCCACCCGACCAGTTCAGCCCGCCGCCCGTCGCGCTTGTGTCGACGGTGGCCCCCAGCAGATCGAGAGAGACGGCATTGGCACCCAGCCCGCCCATGGCGAAGCTGCCGGTGTAGACCTCGGTGCCGTTGATGGTGAGGTGGAAGACGTCACCGTAGACGCTGTGGTTGCCGTCCAGCGACCCATAGCCCTCGAGCGTGAAGGCCAGCGTGGCCGTGGTGGCCCCGTTGCCGGCGAACTGGACCTCGAAGCTGCCGGGCGACGCGATGGCACCGGTGCCGGTGGCCTGCGTGTAGATCGTGGTGGCGTGTGCGGTGCCGATGGACAGTGCGGCCAGTGCGCTGAGCAGGCCGACGATGGGATGCGTGAACAAGAATCCTCCGGATGTCGAAAGTGGCTTCATCCGAGGATAGACAGCGCACCGGATCGACGCATCCCGTGTCCGGGGCGAGAGCGGACACTTCAGGCCGTCCAACGCGCCATGCGAGGGCACGCTGGCCGGCGCAGGGCCCCCGCATGGCCCGATCCGTGCTGTACTCGGTCATCGTCGTTCCCACGGACCGCCGGCCGGTCCGGCATGCACCATGTCGTCCCTTCGTCCGCCCCATTGCCGTGCCCGTGCGGGGTCCTGCGCGTGACCCGTCTGCGACTCTCGCTCGACCTCGACTACCTCGTCACCTCGCCGCACGCGGACTTCGTCTTCAACATCCACGCGGCGCGCACCGCGCGCCAGCGGCTGCTGCACGAACAGCTGGCGGTCAGCCCCTCACCGGTCACCCGCATCGACACCGAACCGGTCAGCCACAACCGCCTGCTTCGGGTGCACGCGGCCGCCGGCCCCTTGCACGTGTCCTACACGTCCACGGTGGACCTGATCCACCACATGGCCGCGCCCTCGTCGCTGGCCGAGGTGCCGGTCTCGCAGCTGCCCACCGCGGTGCTGCAGTACATCTACCCCAGCCGCTACTGCCCGTCGGACCGGCTGATGAAGCTGGCCCTGCGCGAGTTCGGCGCGATGGCCCCGGGCCATGCCCGCGTGCAGGCGGTGCGCGACTGGGTGCACGGGCGCATCACCTTCCAGAACAACGCGTCGGACAGCAGCACCTCGGCACTCGACACGCTGCTGTCGACGGTCGGCGTCTGCCGCGACTTCGCGCACCTGATGATCACGCTGTGCCGGGCCCTGAGCATCCCGGCGCGCTTCGCCACCGGCATCGACTACGGCGCCGATCCGGCCCTGGGCCCGACCGACTTCCATGCCTACGTGGAGGTCTATCTGGGCGGACGCTGGTACCTGTTCGACCCCTCGGGCACGGCGATCCCGATGGGCTTCGTGCGCCTGGGCACCGGACGCGACGCGGCCGACGTGGCCTTCGCCACCATCTTCGGCGGCGTCATCAGCCAGCCCCCGCGCATCACGATCGAGGCACTGGCCGATGACGCCGGGCGTCTGGTGACGCCCTGGCACTGCCCGCAGGCGCTGTCGACCGACGACGGCCCGGAGGCCCGGTCGGACGCCCGCCCGGCGGCCTGAGGCCGCAGGCCTCAGGCGGGGCGGCGCTCAGGCCGCCACGGCCTGCCGCGCGATCTGCGCGTGCGGATCGATGACGAACTTCTTCGGTGCACCCGCGTCGAATGCGGCATAGGCCTCGGGCGCTTCGTCGAGGCCGATCAGCTGCACGCCGACGATGTCGGCGATGCGGATGCGGTCCCAGAGGATGGCCTGCATCAGACCACGGTTGTACTTCATCACCGGTGTCTGGCCGGTATGCAGGCTGTGCGACTTGGCCCAGCCCAGACCCAGACGCAGGCTCAGCGAGCCCTGCTTGGCGGCCTTGTCGGTGGCGCCCGGATCCTCGGTCACGTACAGGCCGGGGATGCCGATCTTGCCGGCCGCGCGCGTGATCTCCATCAGCGAGTTGAGCACGGCCGCCGGCGCCTCCTGCTGCGAGCCGGCGTGGCCGTGGCCGCGCGCCTCGAAGCCCACGGCGTCGATCGCGCAATCGACCTCGTTCGTGCCCAGGATCTGCGCGATCTGCTCGCCCAGGCTGGCGTCCTGCGACAGGTCCACCGTCTCGAAGCCGACGGCCCGTGCATGGACCAGCCGCGCCGGGTTGATGTCGCCGATGATGACCACCGCGGCACCCAACAGTCGGGCTGAGGCGGCGGCCGCGAGCCCCACCGGCCCGGCCCCCGCCACGTAGACCGTGCTGCCGGTGCCCACCCCGGCCGTCACCGCGCCGTGGTAGCCGGTGGGCAGGATGTCGGACAGGCAGGTCAGGTCGCGGATCTTCTCGATCGCCTGTGCCCGGTCGGGGAACTTCAGCAGGTTGAAGTCGGCGTACGGCACCATCACGTACTCGGCCTGGCCGCCGATCCAGCCGCCCATGTCGACATAGCCATAGGCGCCGCCGGCACGCGACGGGTTGACGCTCAGGCACACGCCGGTGTGCTGCTCCTTGCAGGTGCGGCACCGGCCGCAGGCCACGTTGAACGGCACCGAGACGATGTCGCCCTTGCGCAGCGTCTCGACGTCACGGCCGGCCTCCAGCACTTCGCCGGTGATCTCGTGGCCCAGCACCAGGCCGGCCGGCGCGGTGGTGCGGCCGCGCACCATGTGCTGGTCCGAGCCGCAGATGTTGGTCGTCAGCACCTTCAGGATCACGCCGTGCTGGGCGACGCGCCCGGACGGATTGACCAGCTCGGGAAAGGCGATGGACTGGACCTCGACATGGCCCTGGCCCAGATAGACCACGCCCCGGTTGCTTGACATGGCAGTCTCCTCTTGTGGGTCTCGCGGCGGTAGGTTGACCGTCGGCCGCCCGCGGCGGGCGACAGGAGACCACCCCACCGCCGTCTCGCGGGTGGTCCTGGCGCGGACTCTGGCAGGCCGGACCTGCGAGGACTTGAACGGGAGCGACGCGGCTTGGCAAGGCAGCGCCAGCCGCGCTCTTCCAGCAGCGTTCAGCCAGCCGTGGCCAGCCGCGCCGCCTCGCCATGCCGGGAGAGCCAGTCGACCAGCTCGCCGAGCTGCGGGCGAGACGACCGGGTGCCATTGACCAGCAGGTGATACGAGCGCCCCGAGCGCACGCTGAACGGCGACAGCCGCTGCAGCCTCCCGTTGGCCAGGTCCTCGTCGACGAGATGACGGGTGCCCAGCGTCACGCCACGGCCGCGCCGCGCCGCATCGAGCTGCACGCCGTGGCTGTTGCCGTACTCCATCGGCCGCAGGCGCGCAGCCTCGACGCCCAGCGCCCCGAACCAGGCCGCCCAGTTGATCCAGTTGGGCTCCAGCCGCTCGTAGTCCAGCAACACGTGCGAGAGCAGCGCCTGCGGGCTGTCGCAGGGCTGCGGATGGCGGCGGATGTAGTCGGGGCTGGCCACCGGAAACAGCTCCTCCTCGAACAACGGGCGAGCCGTCCAACCCGCGCGCGCCGGCACGTCGTAGGCCAGCGCGATATCGACCGCCTCGTCGAACAGGTCCTGCGTGCGATCGGAGGTGACGGTACGGATGCAGCCGGCAAAGCCGGGATGGCGCTCACGGAAATGCCGCATCACCTCGCCCAGCCAGCCGTGCGAGACCGCGGTGTTGGCGGCCACCGTGATGGTCGTCGTGGTCGGCTGCCCGCGAATCTCCTCCACCGCCTCGGCCAGGAAGTGGAAGGAGGCGCTGGCCTTGGCCTGCAGCTGCTGACCACGCGCCGACAGACGAACGCGCCGGCCTTCACGCTCGAACAGCTGGGCGCCGACGAAGTCCTCCAGCAGACGGATCTGCTTGCTGACGGCCGCCTGCGAGACATGCAGCTCCGCCGCCGCACGGGTGAAGTTCAGGGTGCGGGCCGCGGCCTCGAAGACCACCAGGCTGGTCAGCGAAGGCAACCGGTGGCGCAGGCTCTTCATGACTTCAGGTTATCGATGACGATGAATATCCAGCTGTGTACACGCCAGAAGGGCATTCGTAAAGTGAATCC
Source organism: Pseudaquabacterium rugosum (assembly GCF_038066575.1). Taxonomy (NCBI): domain Bacteria; kingdom Pseudomonadati; phylum Pseudomonadota; class Betaproteobacteria; order Burkholderiales; family Sphaerotilaceae; genus Pseudaquabacterium; species Pseudaquabacterium rugosum. The sequence continues at coordinate 31,309 of NZ_JBBUTF010000031.1, forward strand.
GGATTCAAAACCCGAGGAGCACTTCCATGACGATCCTGGACTGGCACGGCGCCCAGGCCGACGACACTGATCCTGCCGGTTGGGGGCGGGACGGCACCGAGGTGTCCCCGCCGCCCGACATCGATCTGGCGGCCGTCCGCCGCTACCGGCTGGCGCGCGTGCGCGCCGAGATGCAGACGCGCGGCATCGACGCCCTGCTGATCAGCGATCCGGTCAACATCCGGTATGCGACGGGCGCGCGGAACATGCAGATCTTCTGCGCGCGCAACGCACCCTCGCGCTATCTGCTGCTGACGCCGACCGAATCCATCCTCCACGAGTTCACCGGCTGCGAGCACCTGGCCGCCGGGCTGGAAACGATCAGCGAGGTGCGCGCGTCGAGCACGGCCAGCTTCGTCGCCGCGGGTCCGCAGATCGTGCAGCGCGAGCGGGCCTGGGCGGCCGAGATGGCCGACACCGTGCGCGAGCGTGTCGGGCCGCAGGCCTGCCTGGGCCTGGAGCGGCTGAATGCCGGGGTGGCGATCGCCCTGTCGGGCTGTGGTCTGCGCATCGTCGATGCGCAGGAGCCCATCGAGATGGCCCGGGCCATCAAGTCGGCCGCGGAGGTGCAATGCATCGAGGCCTCGCTGCGGGCCACCGAGCGGGCCGTCGGTCGCCTGCGTGAGGCCATCCGCCCGGGCATCACCGAGAACGCGCTGTGGTCGATCCTGCACCAGTCGGTGATCGCCCAGGATGGCGATTATGTGGAGACCCGCCTGCTCAGCTCGGGGCCGCGTGCCAACCCCTGGTTTCAGGAGACATCCAGCCGCGTGATCGAGGCCGACGAGCTGATCGCGCTGGACACCGACGTGGTCGGCTGCCACGGCTACTACTCGGACTTCTCGCGCACCTTCCATGCCGGGCCGAACCGCCCGACAGCCGCGCAACGCACGCTCTACCAGCTGGCCCACGAGCAGGTGCACCACAACATGGACGTCATCCGGCCAGGCTTGTCCTTCCGCGAGTACAGCGAGCGGGCCTGGAACATCCCGGCGCGCTACCACGCGAACCGCTACTACCTGTCGGCCCACGGCTGCGGCATGACCGGTGAGTACCCCTATCTGTACCACCACGCGGACTTCCCGGCTTCAGGCTACGACGGCGAGATCCGCCCGGGCATGACGCTGTGCGTGGAAAGCTACATCGGCGAGGCCGGTGGCCGCGAGGGCGTGAAGCTCGAACAGCAGTTGCTGGTCACCGACACCGGCACCCGGCTGCTGTCCCGTTTTCCTTTCGAGGACGCGCTGCTGGCCTGAGCACGCATGACGATCGTTTATGGAGGGCTTGCAAAACTTCAATGCCCGCCAGACCACCCGCAGACCGGTCGGCCGACCCATACTGCCCTCGCCGGCCGGCCCTGATTCCCACCCCATCGACATCACGCGAGTGAGGACATGAAACTCCTGAGAAGTCTCCTGAAGGCCGCGACCCTGTCGCTGGCCCTGCTGGCCGGCGGCGCATCGAGCGCGGCCGAGAAGGCCATCACCATCGGCGTCAACAACTGGGCCGAGAACATCGCGGTGGCCAACCTCTGGAAACTGCTGCTTGAAGGCAAGGGCCGCCAGGTCAAGCTGCAGAACGCGGACAAGGCCATGCTCTACGGCGGCGTCGCCAAGGGCCAGATCGACCTCACCTTCGAAGTCTGGCTGCCCCACCTGGACGAACCCGCCTTCTCCAAGGTGCGCGACAACGTCGAGCTGATCGGCCCCTGGTTCCTGGAAGCGAACATGGGTCTGGCCGTGCCCGACTACGTCACCGTCGACAGCATCGATCAGCTCAATGCCCGCAAGACCGAGTTCACAGGCGGCGGCACGCCCACGGTCTACGGCATCGAGGCCGGCAGCAGCCTGATGGGTGCGACGGACAAGGCCAAGGTGCAGTACGGTCTGGAGTTCAACGTGCTGGCCTCCTCCGAGTCCGGCATGCTGATCACGCTGGAACGGGCCATCCAGCGCAAGCAGCCCATCGTGGTGACGCTGTGGAAGCCGCACTGGGTGTGGTCCAGGTACAAGCTGCGCTACCTGAAGGATCCGAAGGGCCTGTACGGCAAGACCGACGCCATCCACGCGATCTCGTCGAAGACCTTCCGCGGTGAACATGCCGAGGTCGACCGTTGGCTGCGCAACTTCCGCATGGACGATGCCTCGCTCGGCAGCCTGATGGCCGAGATCATCGCCCAGGGTCAGTCCACGCCAGCCAAGGGCGCCCGTGCCTGGATCGACGCCAATCGCACGACGGTCGACGCATGGCTGCGCTGACGCCACGACCACGGACTGCTGCGCGGAGCCTGTCTTGGACACAGAATTCGACTACGTGATCGCCGGGGCCGGCTCAGCCGGCTGCGTGCTCGCACGCCGCCTGGCTGACGCCGGACATGCGGTGCTGCTGCTGGAAGTAGGTGGATCGGACCGTTCGTGGATCATCCGCATGCCGGCCGGGCTGCGTTCGGCCTTCAAGCCGACCTCCAGGTACAACTGGTGGTTCGAGACCGAGCCGCAGGCCCACCTGGGCGGGCGCCGCATCCAGCAGCCGCGCGGACGGGTGCTCGGTGGCTCTTCCTCGATCAACGGCATGACCTGGCTGCGTGGCCATGCGCTGGACTACGAACGCTGGGAAGCCGAGGGGGCCACCGGCTGGGGCTGGGCCGACTGCGCGCCCTACTTCAAGAAGATCGAGACCCGACGCATCGACAGCCGCCACCGCGGTGCGCACGGGCCCATCCATGCCCAGCGGCAGGAGACGCTGGGCGTGCTCAACGCGGCCTTCCTGGAGGCCGGCCAGCAGGCTGGCTTCGCGCTGACCGACGACGTCAACGGCCTGCGGCAGGAAGGTGTCTCGCGCTTCGAGATGAGCGTGCGCGACGGCGTGCGCAACAGCAGCGCCTACGGCTATCTGCACGACCGTCCGCGCGACGCACAACTGACGATCTGGTTGCACTGCGAGGTGCAACGGATCCGGCTGCAAGGCGGCCGCGCCACCGGCCTGCAGGTGCGCCACAAGGGCCGGATGGTGGAGGTGCGGGCCAGGCGCGAGATGATCCTGGCCTGCGGCGTCTTCGGCTCGCCGCAGCTGCTGATGCTCTCGGGCATCGGTCCCGCCACCCATCTGCGCGAGCACGGCATCCCCTGCCAGGCCGATCTGCCCGGCGTCGGCGAGAACCTGCAGGATCATCTGGAATGCCACATCCAGATCGAGACGCGGGAGCCGGTCTCGCTCAACCGCGAACTGCAGCCCCACCGCATGCTGTGGGCCGGCATCCAGTGGTTCGGCTTCAAGAAGGGTGTGGCGGCGGTCAACCAGTGCCATGTCGGCGCCTTTCTCAACAGCGCGCCGGACATCGCCCATCCCGACATCCAGTTCCATTTCTTCCCGGTCTTCTTCGACAAGCAGTGGATCCCGGTGCCCACCACCTACGGCTACCGAATCGGGGTGGGACCGATGCGGCCGACCAGCCGCGGCCGGGTGCGCCTGCGCAGTCGCGACGTCACCGACGCGCTGCGCATCGATCCGAACTACATGGCCACGGACGAGGACTGGCGCGTGATGCGCGAAGCCCTGCGTCTGGGTCTGGACGTCGCGCACCAGCCAGCGCTGCGGCGATTCCTGCACCGCGAGGACACGCCCGGGCCGCAGATCCGCCAGGGCCGGGCACTCGACGACTTCATCCGTGAGGATGCAGCCAGCGCCTACCACCCCTGCGGCACCTGCCGCATGGGACCGGCGCACGATCCGATGGCCGTGGTGGGCCCGGACCTGAGGGTCCGCGGCATCGACGGCCTGCGGGTCATCGACGCCTCGGTCTTCCCTTCGGTGCCCAGCGCCAACATCAACGCCGCGACCATCATGCTGGCCGAAAAGGCCTGCGACCTGGTGCTCGGCCAGCCGCCGCTGCCACCCGAGCCTCTGCCCTGGCATGAACAGGGCGGCTGTGGCGCGAACCGCCACAGCCCGCGCCATGCCGACAGCCCCCGTCACGCCGACCGCCGCCTGCGCGCCTGAGGCGCCGCATCCGACCGCTCACAAGGAACACCACCATGTCATCGATCACCGTCCGCCCCGCCACCCCGCAGGAACAGTCGTCATGTGCCGACTGGGACCTGTGGGACACCGGCACGGCCGCCCATTACGAGCACGTCTATGACCGCGGCGTGCAGTTCATCGTCCAGCAGGGCGAGGCCGAGATCCACCTCGGCGAGCACACCCCGGTGACCGTACGCACTGGCGACTGCGTGACCATCGAGCCCGGTGCGACCGGGCGCTGGGACATCCATGCCCCGGTGGTCAACCGTTGGCGCTACCGCTGACGGACGACCCGTCGCAGCTCATCCGCGAAGCCCTCGACCGCGGGTGAGACAGCGTGCCGGGCCCGCCGCAGCTCGATCATCACCAGGCCCAGCGGCGGCAGGCCGCAGGCCTGGGCATCGAGCCGGCGCCAGGCCGGATCGATCAGGCACTCGATGGTCGCCGTCAGCGCCAGGCCACTGTCGACGGCCAGGTTCACACCGGTCACACCGGTGCACTCGCAGGCGATCTCGTAGTCGCGCTGCGCCAGCGTGAGCGCCTGCAGCATCTGCTGGCGATAACTGCAACCATGGGGATACAGAGCCAGCGGCAGCGGGCCCGATCCCGGCAACGTGAAGCCAGGCGCGGCCACCCAGTGCAGGGGCTCGCCGCGCAGCAGCTCGGCACCAGCCTCGCCATTCCGTTGGGTGAGCAGCGCAAGGTCGAGTTCACCCTCGTCGAGGGCGGTGAACAGATGGTGGCTGATGTCGTTGCGGATGCGCAGTTGCACGGCCGGGTGACGTTCGCGGAAACGCTGCAGAACGGGCCTCAGGAAGGCGCTGGCGTAGTCGTCCGGGATGCCGAAACGCACCACGCCGCCGAGCTCCTCGCTGCGGAACAGGCCCAGCGCCTCCTCACTGACGGCCAGCAGCCGGCGGGCGTACTGCAGCAGACGCTCGCCATCCGGCGTCAAGGCGGCGCCCTGGTGACCCCGGTCGAGCAGACGCCGGCCGACCAGTTCCTCCAGCTTCTTGAGCTGGATGCTGACCGCCGCCTGCGTCTTGTGGAGCCGCCGCGCCGCCAGCGACAGGCTGTTGCACTCGACGATGGTGTTGAAGGTGTGGAGCAGATGAAGGTCGAGGTGGCGCACGCCGCGAGGTCTCCGGCCGGCGACGCACCCCTCGTGCGCATCGGCGGGCGACAGCCTACGTCATGCCGGCCCCTGCGGCCAGCCGGGGCCCGCATGCCCCGGATCCAGCGCGGTGCCGCCGCGGGCCCGCGCAGCAGCCTCGAGCGCATGGACTGAAGCGGGCCGCTCCGGGCCGCGGCCCCGCCGAGACGGCAGGTCCATCCCGCGAAGCCGGGCGTCGGGATGCGGCCGCCAGCGCACGCCGGCCGCCGGCCTGCAGCCACAATCGACGCCATCGCCGTCAACGGGAACCGGTTTGGACATCGACGACGCCTACTCCGAACTCGGGCTGCGGCCGGGCGCCAGCGCCGCCGCGGTCAAGGCCGCCTGGCGCCGGCTGGTCTCGCACTGGCACCCGGACCGCAACCCGGCGGCCGAGGCCGCGGCCCTGATGCAGCGCATCAACGCCGCCTACGACCGCATCCGGCTGGCCACGGTGCGCGAGGCCGGCGCAGACGACGGCCCGCCGGGCGGCGACGCGCCGCGTGAGCCGGCCTCCGGCGCGCGCCCGCAGGCCCGCGAGGCCCACGCCGGGGCGGCCGGCGGCGGTGCCGGTCCCCGGGCGGCGTCCGGCACGGGCGCGGGAGGCGCGGGTGAATCGGGTGAAGCGGGTGGCGCTGGCAGCGCCGATGCCGATGCCGACGGCCCGCCGCGTGTCGTCCGGCGCCGGGTGCGCCTGTCGCTCGAAGAGGCCGTGCGGGGCGCGACGCGCAGCCTGCGCGGCCGGCTGCGCGAGCAGTGCGGCGCCTGTGCCGGCAGTGGCCACGCCGGCGAGCCCCTGGGCTGCGCCAGCTGCCGGGGCAGCGGCCAGCGCCGCTCGGACTGGTGGGTGGCCTGGCCGCCCAGGTCCACGCCCTGCGAGGACTGTGGCGGCACCGGCCTGCGGCAGCAGCCCTGCCCGGTCTGCGAAGGCGCGGGCGCCCTGACGCGGCACTACCGCTGCACGGTCCGCCTGCCGCCCGGCCTGCGCGACGGCGACCGGCTGAGCGCCGACGGCGGTGGCGGGCACCGCGGCGGTTTCGATGGCCGGCTGGCCCTCGAGGTGCGCTGGACGCCGCACCCGCTGCTGCGCGTCGATGCCGAGGGCCTGCTGCGCAGCGAGCTGCCGGTCGACGGCTGCGCCTGGCTGGCCGAGCGCTGGGTCGAGGTGCCCTCACCCACCGGGGCGCTGCAGATGCGGCTGCGCCGCGGGCGCCTGGTCTACCGCCTGCCGGGCCAGGGGCTGCCGCAGGCGCGCGGCGCCGACGCGGCCCGAGGCGATCTGGTCGTCACGGTCACGCCGGTGTTCGCACCGACGCTGGATGCCGAGCAGCAGGCGCTGCTGGAGCGGCTGGCCGCCATCGCCGAGGCCCATCCGCCGCCGGCGCTGCGCGCCTGGCAGCAGCGGCTGCAGGCCTGGCGTGATGCGGACGCGGCAGGCGCTTGAGCGTGGATGGGGGCCGACGCCGTTGACGGCCTCAGTGACGGCCTCAGAGCTGCACCGTCACCTCACCCAGAGCGTCGAAGCGCACCTGCACGCGGTCGCCTGCGGCCGCCGGCAGCATGCCGCACCAGGAGCCGGTGGTGACGACGGTGCCGGCCGGCACGGTGCGGCCGTCACGGCTCAGGTGCTGCAGCCAGCGCGGCAGCACGGCCACCGGATCGGCCAGCGTGTGGGTGCCGGTGAACACGCGCTCGTCCTGAGCGCCGATGCACACGCTGCAGCGTTGCGATGACCAGTCACGCCCGGCGTCGAACGGCTGCCAGGCGCCGACGACCAGTGCGCCATGCGACTGCAGATCGGCCAGCTTGGCCAGCGCGGCGGCCTCGCGCGCCTCGGTCCAGCGGCTGTCGCAGACCTCGATGGTGACGGCCATGGCGTCGACCAGCGCGCGGGCGGCGTCGACGGTCAGTGCGGCAGCCTCCTCGGGCGTGACGTCGCGCGCCAGGCGCAGCGCGACCTCGGCCTCGATGCCGCGGAAGCTCAGGAAGGGAAAGTCGCGCAGATCGGCCGGTGCCGCGCGTACGCCGGCGGCCGGCAGCGGCGCATGGGTCTGCTCGGCGACGCTGCGGCCGCCGGACTTCCAATGGGTGACGGCCGCGCCGGCCAGGCCGTGCAGCACCTGATCCTGGACGGCATAGGCCGCGGCCTCGTCGGCCAGGGCCGCGGTGACGGCGACGGTACGGCGATGGCGGCGGGCGTCCAGCAGCGCAGCGCTGGCCTGTTCGATGGGGTGGGTCATCGGCCGATTGTGGCCAGCGCCGGCGGCGACGGCACGCCGCGGCCGCGTGCCCTCGTGCAGGCGATCCCGGCCCGGCTGCAGATCCGGCGCGTTCAGCGCGTGGCGAACCACTGCGCCGGCACGGTGACGATCTGCGGAAAGATCACCATCAGGAACATGACGATGAACTGCGCCGTCATGAAGGGCAGCACACCGCGGGTGACCTGGTCCATCTTCATCTTGCCGACGCCGGCCACCACGTTGAGCACGGTGCCCACCGGCGGCGTGATCAGGCCGATCGCGTTGTTGATGATGAACAGCACGCCGAAGTAGATCGGATCGATGCCGGCCGCCTTGACCACCGGCATCAGGACGGGCGTCATGATCAGGATGGTCGGCGTCATGTCCATCGCCGTGCCCACCGCCATCACCAGCAGCATGATGGCGATCAGCAGCAGGGTCTGGTTGCCCATGAAGGGCTCCAGCAAGGCGATCATCTGGCCGGGGATGTCGGCCACCGTGATCAGCCAGGCGCTGACCATGGCCGCGGCCACCAGGAACATGATGACGGCCGTGGTGCGCGCCGCGCTCAGGAACACCTCATGCAGCTGGTGCCAGCCCAGTTCGCGGTAGACCAGCGTGGAGACCAGCAGCGCGTAGACGGCGGCCACCACCGCCGCCTCGGTCGGCGTGAAAACACCCATCTTCAGGCCCACGATGACGATGACCGGCAGCACCAGCGCCCAGCCGGCCTCGCGCAGGGCCCTCAAGCGCTCGGCCAGGCTGGCCTTGGGCGGCGGGGTGATGGCCTCCCTCTTGGCCACCCACCACCAGGCGATGGCGATGGACACGCCCATCAGCAGACCCGGCACGATGCCGGCCAGGAACAGCTTGCTGATCGACAGATTGGCCGCCACGCCGAAGATCACGAAGCCGATCGACGGCGGGATCACCGGCGCGATGATGCCGGCCGAGGCGATCAGGCCGGCTGACTTGGCCGGGTCGTGGCCGGCGCGCTTCATCATCGGCAGCAGCAGCGCGGCGAGCGCGGCCGTGTCGGCCACGGCCGAGCCCGACAGCGCGGCCAGCAGGCAGGCCGCGACGATGGCGACGAAGCCGAGCCCGCCCCTCACATGGCCGACCAGGGTCAGGGCCAGATGCACGATGCGCCGGCTCAGGCCGCCGACGTTCATGATCTCGCCGGCCAGCATGAAGAAGGGAATCGCCAGCAGCGGAAAGCTGTCGGCGCCGTTGATGACGTTCTGCGCCAGGATCTGCGCATCGGTCATGTCCAGCTGGGCCATCAGGGCGACGCCCGACAGCAGCAGCGCATAGGCGATCGGCACGCCGAGGGCCATCACGGCCAGCAGCGAGCCGAGGAAGACGATGACGGTCATGGTCAGGGCCTCATCCGTGCGGTTTGAAGGTCTGGCTGCGGTCGAGCTGCAGCTCGTGGATCTGGGCCAGATCCTCGGATTCCTGCACCATGGCCAGCGCGTCGTCACCGAGGCGGCCGCTGAGCGTGCGCCACAGGTCATGGGCCAGCATCACGCCGGTGGTGGCCGCGAACACCACGCCCGCGGCATAGAACACCGCCACCGGCAGGCCGGTGACCGGTGCGGCAACATCCAGGTTGATCACCGCCTGCTGCCAGGCGCCGCGCAGCAGCAGCACGGTCGCCCACAGCATCAGCAACTGGCCCACCACCCGGCACACCCGACGGCCGCCGGGCCCCAGGCGGGAGGTCAGCATGTCGGTGCCCAGATGGGCCTGGCGGTGCACCGCGACCGCGGCCCCCAGGAAGGTCAACCACACGAACAGCCAGCGCGCCAGCTCCTCGGACACGGTGATGCCCGAGTTGAACGCATAGCGCATCAGCACATTGGCGGCCACCAGCAGCACCATCGCCGCCAGCATCGCCACCATCAGTCTTTCCAGCAGACGGCACCAGCCATCCAACCACCGGGTCATCGTCCGTCTCCTGCAGAGGCGGCGGTGCGCATGCTCGGCATGCGTGCGCACCGCGCCAACGGTCATCGTCGTGGCCACATCGCGGCCGCTTCAGGGCCGCGTCACTTGGCGGCGCGCGCCTTCTCGACGGCGGCCATCATCTCGCCGACGATCGGGCCGAGCTCCTTGGTGTACTTCTCGGCCACCGGCTTCGAGCGCTCGCGCAGCTTGGCGATCTCCTCGGGCGGCAGCTCGTGCACGGTCATGCCCTTCTTGCGGATGTCGGCCAGCTCGCGGGCCGCCTCGTCGCGCGCGACCTTGCGCTGGAACACCGCCGTTTCCTGGGCCGCATCGCGCAGGATCTTCTGCTCGACCGGGCCGAGCTTGTCCCAGAACTTCTTGCTGACGATGACCGCCTGCGGCGTGTACATGTGGTTGGTGATCGTCAGGTGCCTGCTGACCTCGTTGTACTTGCCGTCGAGGATGTTGAGCAGCGGATTGGTCATGCCGTCGATGGCCCCCTGCTCCAGCGCGGTGTAGGTCTCGGTGAAGGGCATGGGCACCGGCGAGGCGCCGAGCGACTTCATGAAATCCACGTACAGCGGCGTCGGGATGACGCGCATCTTCAGGCCCTGGAAGTCATCGGCCTTGGCGATCGGCTTCTTCGCGGTGTGCACCTGGCGGAAGCCCAGATCCCAGTAGGCCAGACCGACCAGACCGCGCTCCTGCAGCTTGTCCAGCAGCTTGCGGCCGACCGGACCGTCGGCCACGGCGTCGGCCTCACGGGTGTTGTTGAAGAGGAAGGGGAAGTCGAAGACCGCCATCTCCTTGACGTTGCCGGCCAGCAGGCTGGCGTTCATCACCGTCATCTCGACGGTGCCGCCCTGCATCGCGGAGACGGTCTGCAGGTCCGGGCCCAGCGTGCCGCCCGGAAAGGGCTTGACGGTGATCTTGCCGCCGGTCTTCTGCGCGACCAGCTCGGCGAACTTCTCGACGCCGACGACCTGCGGATGGCCCTTGTTGCTGGCCGACGGGAACTTGATGGTGCGCGTCTCGATGTCGTTGGCCGCGGCCAGGCCGCAGGTGCCGAGGGCGGCGGCCAGCGCGCCGAGCTGGAAGGTGCGACGCAGGATGTTCATGGACAAGTCTCCTCTGTGGGGGTGGATGGATGAAGAAACGGCACGGTGGATCGGGCCGGCCAGCCCGGAATGGATCAGCAGCGGAGCAGGTGCTCGCGCACGTCCTGCAGGTCGTCGCGCACGGCGGCGGCCACCTCGTCGAGGCCGAAGAACCTCAGGTAATCGGGTACCTGATGGACCAGCATCTCGAAGCCGGGATGGGCGGTGATGCCGCGCCGGGCACAGGCGCGCAGCAGCGGTGTGGGCTCACGCTTCATCAGGATGTCGACGACACGGGCATGCGGCGACAGGCGCGCGACATCGAAGGGCAGCGGATCGTCGGCGCGCAGGCCCAGCGGCGTGGCATGGATGACGAGGTCGAAGCCGGCCGGATCGGCCGTGCCGGGGGTGCGCACGCGCGGGTCGTCCAGCCGCCGGGCCAGATCGGCGGCGCGGCAGCCCAGATCGTGCAGCGCGAGCTCGGCCAGGGGCTCGGCCCGCAGCGCGGCGGCGATGGCCGCGCCGGCGCCGCCGGTGCCCACCAGCAGCACCCGCGCGCCGCGGGTGTCGATGCCGAAGTGGTGCAGCGCGCCGACGAGACCGCTGCCATCGAACAGGCCGCCGTGCAGGCCGCCGTCCGCCGCACGCCGCACCGCGTTGACCGACTGCGCCAGACGCGCCGCGGCATCCATGCCGGCGAGCTGCGGCACCAGCGTGGTCTTGTGCGGAATGGTCAGCCACAGGCCGCCGACCGGGGCGCCCAGCGGGCCGGCCGACCGTGCGTCCGCACGCCCATCCAGGCCGTCGCCGCAGGCCTCGCCGGCCCGCAGCACGGCCCGCGCGAAGGCCGGCAGATCGGCCACGGCCACCTGCACCGGCACCAGCACCGCGTCCACGCCATGGCGCTGGAACACGCGGTTGAAGATCTGCGGCGCCTGGACCTGGACCACCGGATCACCGACGACCATGAAGACACGGGTCCGGCCGGTGATCGGATGGTGGGCGGTGGCGGCAGCGGTGGATCGGAGAGCAATCGGCATGGGGCGGACTGTAGGCAGCCCGCCCGGGGCCGGGAACGGCTGACGCCGTTCCCCTGTCCGATGATCGGACATGGTCATCCGATCATCGGCCAGGATCAGGGATTCCCCGGGGGGATGCCCCCGGGCCCGCCGTCAGCGCAGGTCGAAGCGGTCGGCCTCCATCACCTTGACCCAGGCGGCGACGAAGTCCTGCACGAAGGTCGCCCGGGCGTCGTCGCTGGCATAGACCTCGGCGATCGCGCGCAGCTGGGCGTTGGAGCCGAAGACCAGGTCCACCGGCGTGGCCGTCCACCGCAGCGCGCCACTGCGGCGGTCGCGGCCCTCCAGCACGCCGGGCAGGGCCGGCGAGCGGGCCCAGGTGGTGGCCATGTCCAGCAGGTGGACGAAGAAGTCGTGGCCGAGCACGCCCGGGCGCTCGGTGAACTGGCCGTGCGTGGCGCCGCCGGTGTTCGCGCCGATGACCCGCAGGCCGCCGACCAGCACCGTCATCTCGGGCGCCGACAGGCCCAGCAGCTGCGCCTTGTCGACCAGCATCTCGGCCAGCAGCGTGGCGCCGGCCTGGGCGCGCAGCTCGGGCCGCGCCCAGTTGCGGAAGCCGTCGGCCGCCGGCTCCAGCACGGCGAAGGAAGCGGCGTCGGTCTGCTCGGCCGTGGCATCGGTGCGCCCCGGGGTGAAGGGCACGACCACCGTCTGGCCACCGGCGCGCGCCGCCGCCTCGATGCCGGCGCCACCGGCCAGCACGATCAGGTCGGCCAGCGAGATGCGCACGCCGCCGCTGGCCGTCGCGTTGAAGCGGGCCTGGATGCCTTCGAGCGTGGCCAGCACCGAGGCCAGCTCGGCCGGATCGTTGACCGCCCAGTCGCGCTGCGGCGCCAACCGGATGCGCGCGCCGTTGGCGCCGCCGCGGCGGTCGCTGCCACGGAAGGTCGAGGCCGAGGCCCAGGCCGCGCGCACCAGCTGCGCCGGGCTCAGCCCGCAGGCCAGCAGGCGCGACTTGAGCGCGGCGATGTCGGCCTCCGACACCAGCGGGTGGTCGACCGCCGGCAGCGGGTCCTGCCACAGCAGGGTCTCGGCCGGCACCTGCGGGCCGAGGTAGCGGGCGCGCGGGCCCATGTCGCGGTGGGTCAGCTTGAACCAGGCGCGGGCGAAGGCATCGGCGAAGCGCTCGGGCTCGGCCAGGAAGCGACGGGCGATCGCCTCGTAGGCCGGATCGGCGCGCAGCGCCAGGTCGGCGGTGGTCATCATCGGCTGATGGAAGCGGGTCGGGTCGTGGGCATCGACCACGCTGCCGGCGCCGGCCTCGCCGACCGGCTTCCACTGGTGGGCGCCGGCCGGGCTCTTCGTCAGTTCCCATTCGTGGCCGAACAGGGTCTGCAGATAGCCCATGTCCCAGCGCGTGGGATGGGGCTTCCAGGCGCCCTCGATGCCGCTGGTGATGGCGTGGGCGCCGACACCGCTGCCGTGGCGGCTGGCCCAGCCCAGGCCCTGGGCCTCGATCGGCGCGGCTTCGGGCTCGGGCCCGACATGGTGGGCCGGGCCGGCGCCGTGGGCCTTGCCGAAGGTGTGGCCGCCGGCGATCAGGGCCACCGTCTCCTCGTCGTCCATCGCCATGCGGGCGAAGGTCTCGCGGATGTCGCGCGCCGAGGCCAGCGGATCGGGCCGGCCGTCCGGGCCTTCCGGGTTCACGTAGATCAGGCCCATCTGCACGGCGGCCAGCGGATGGGCCAGCTCGCGCTCGCCGCTGTAGCGGCTGCCGGGCTGGTCGCTGGTGGCCAGCCACTGCGCCTCGTCGCCCCAGTGGATGTCGGCCTCGGGCTCCCAGACATCGACGCGGCCACCGGCGAAGCCGAAGGTCCTGAAGCCCATCGATTCGAGCGCGACGTTGCCGGCCAGGATCATCAGGTCGGCCCAGGACAGGGCGCGGCCATATGTGCGCTTGACCGGCCACAGCAGGCGGCGGGCCTTGTCCAGGTTGCCGTTGTCGGGCCAGCTGTTGAGCGGTGCGAAGCGCTGCGTGCCGTTGCCCGCGCCGCCGCGGCCATCGGCCACGCGGTAGGTGCCGGCCGAATGCCAGGCCATGCGGATGAACAGCGGGCCGTAGTGGCCGTAGTCGGCCGGCCACCAGTCCTGGGAATCGGTCATCAGCGCGTGCAGGTCGCGCTGCACGGCGTCGAGGTCCAGCGTGGCGAAGGCGGCCGCGTAGTCGAAGTCCGGCCCCATCGGGTCGGAGGCCGGCGCGCGCTGGTGCAGCACGCCGAGATCCAGCTGCTGCGGCCACCAGTCGCGGTTGCCGCGCACACCGGCGCGGGCCTTGATCGGGGTGGCGCCGTGGGGGAAGGGGCAGCGGGCTTCGGTGGTCATGCGGTCGGTCTCCGGAAGGGGGGGTGGGAACGTGCAGGCAGTCTAGGAATCGGCCCCGCATCAATCCAATCAATCCATCAAATACAACCGATAGCCAAATTCATCTTCAGCGGGATCGGCGCCGACGGGCGGCCGCGGAAGGCTCTGCGCCCGGCGGCGCGCTTGCGTCGGCCGCGCCGGCCGCGGCGGGTGCCGGCGGCAGCGGGATGCGGGTCTCGAACTTCGAACAGTTCATCGCGAACATGCTCTTGAAGTTGCGGATGTTCAGGTGGGAGGCGAAGACCTCGCGCGTGAACGCGTGGTAATCCGCCATCGACGCGGCATGGACGATGAGCAGGAAATCGAACTCGCCCGAGACCTCGTAGCAGGCCATCACCGCCTCCTCGGCGGCCATGCGCTGCTCGAACTGGGTCAGCAGCGCGGCGTTCTGCTGCGCCAGCTCGACCGAGACGAAGACCGTCAGCGGCCGGCCCAGCCGCACGCGGTCGACCAGCGCCACCTGGCGCTGCAGCAGGCCGCGCTCGCGCAGCGCGGCGATGCGGCGCTGGCAGGTGGTCGGCGAGCTGCCGAGCTGGTCGGCCAGCGCGCGGATCGGTTGCGCGGCGTCGCGCTGCAGGCGGTCGAGCAGGGCCCGGTCCAGGGCGTCGAGGGCATCGAGTTCGGCGGTCATGACAGGAGCGATCGGGTGCGGGATGCGCCATGATGCGGCCGATCGGCGGGTTTTCAGCTCATGAATGCACGGCTTCGTGATGAATCCACCCGCCGACCGGGGCCAAGAATCCAGCCCATGGACACCACCCAGGCCCCGGGCGCCCAGCCCGCCGATCCCACCGAAACCGACGCCCGGACCGAGCAGGCCCTGCACGACGGCTGGGTGCGCTGGCGCCACGAGTTCCACCGCTTCCCCGAGACCGGTTTCGCCGAGCAGCGCACGGCCGCGCGCGTCTCGGGCCTGCTGCAGGCGCTGGGCTGGACGGTGGCCGAGGGCATCGGCGGCACCGGCGTGGTGGCCAGCCTGACGGTGGGCACGAGCCCGCGCACCCTCGGCCTGCGCGCCGACATGGACGCGCTGGCGATGCAGGAGCAGGCCCCGGGCCGCGCCTGGGCCTCGGCCCACGACGGCTGCATGCACGCCTGCGGCCACGACGGCCACATGGCCATGCTGCTGGGCGCGGCCGAGTTGCTGGCCCGGCGGCGCGATTTCGACGGCACGGTGCGCCTGATCTTCCAGCCGGCCGAGGAACACGGCCGCGGCGCGGCCGCCATGCTGGCCGACGGCCTGCTGGCGCGCTTTCCGATCGACGAGATCTACGGCGCGCACAACATCCCCGGCCTGCCCACCGGCCACATCGCCACCCGCGTCGGCGGCCTGATGGCCAGCGAGGACAACTTCCGCATCACCGTCGAGGGCCGCGGCGGCCATGCCGCGCGGCCGCAGCAGACGGTCGACGCGCTGCTGATCGGCGCCGAGATCGTGCTGGCGCTGCAGACGGTGGTGGCGCGCAGCGTCGATCCGCGGGCGGCCGCGGTGGTCTCCTGCACCCGGTTCCACACCGACGGCATCCGCAACGCGATCGCCGGCCGCGCCGTGATCGAGGGCGACACCCGCAGCGACGATCCGGTGGTGCAGGCCCTGCTGGAGCGCCGCATCCGCGAGATCGCCGCCGGCATCGGCGCCGCCCACGGCGCGCGCTGCACGGTCGACTACACGCACGACTTCGCGCCCACCGTCAACGACCGCGACTGCACCGCCTGGGCGGTGCGCGCCGCGCAGGCGGTGGCCGGCGCGGCGGCGGTCGAGGCCGACACGCCGCCGATGATGATCTCGGAGGACTTCGGCCGCTTCCTGCAGGTGGTGCCGGGCGCCTTCGTCTTCATCGGCAACGGCGACGGTGGCGGCCCGGGCAGCGTGCCGCTGCACAACCCCGGCTACGACTTCAACGACGCCATCGTGCCGCTGGGCGCACGCTGGTTCGCCGAGCTGGCGCGGCTGCGGCTGCCCGCGGGTCGGCTCGCGGGCGGCTGAACGCTGAGCCCCGTATCCGCATCGGCCGACCCGCCACCGGGCCGGCCACCACGGCCCCCGCCCCCGCCGTCCGGCCCCTGTCCTGACGGACGGTCCGTGACCGTCCGGCGCCCCACACACCCACCTGCACCCACCTGCACCCGCCTGCACCCGCCCTGCCCCCGCACGGAGCCCCCACCATGACCCTGCTGCTGAACCCCCACGTGCGCCCCGGCGCCTACCCCGACGCGCTGCGCGACGTGCTGAGCCTGGACCGCGCGCGCACCGCCCGCGCCCGCCTGTCGGGCTGGCACGGCATCGCCCCGGCGCCCACGCCGTCCTGGTCGCTGCCCGGCCTGGCGCACGCCCTCGGCCTGGGCGCGCTGACGCTGAAGGATGAATCGCGGCGCAGCCCGCTCGGCAGCTTCAAGGCGCTGGGCGCACCCAACGCGCTGGTCAAGGAGATCCTGCGCCGCTGGCCGGACCGCGGCTGGACCGGCCACAGCCTGTTCGCCGGCCAGCACCAGGCCGAGCTCGCCGGCTGGACCGTCATCAGCGCCACCGACGGCAACCACGGCCGCGCGCTGGCCGCCGCCGCCGCCAGCATCGGCTGCCGCTGCGAGATCGTGCTGCATGCCGAGGTCAGCGCCGAGCGCGAGGCGGCCATCGCCGCCCACGGCGCGACCATCCTCCGCATCCGCGGCGACTACGACGCCTCGGTGGCCGAGGCCGCGCGCCTGGCCGAGGCCCACGGCTGGCAGGTCATCTCCGACACCTCCTGGCCCGGCTACGAGGCCGTGCCCGGCGACGTGATGGAGGGCTACGGCGTGATCGTCGACGAGCTGCTCGCACTGGCACCGGCCGACGGCCCCTGCCCGTGGACCCACGTCATCCTGCAGGGTGGCGTCGGCGGCATGGCCGCCGGCATCGCGGCCCCGTTGTGGGACCGTTATGGCGCGCAGCGGCCCAAGCTCATCGTCGTCGAGCCGGCGCAGGCCGACTGCCTGCTGCAGAGCGCGCTCCGCGGTGCGCCGGCACGCGCCACCGGCAGCGTGGATTCGGTGATGGCCGGCCTGGCCTGCGGCGAGACCTCGCCCCTGGCCTGGCGTGTGCTGCAGCCGGCCATCGACGCCTTCATGACCCTCGACGACGACGCGGCCGTGCAGGCCCTGCGCACGCTGGCCGAGGCACCGCACGGCGACGTGCCGCTGGTCATCGGCGAATCCGGCGTCGCCGGCCTGGCCGCGCTGCAGCGCCTGGCGGGTGACGCGGCCGGCCGCGCCGCACTCGGCCTGGACGCCGACGCGCACGTGCTGCTGATCGGCACCGAAGGCGCCACCGCGCCCGCGCTGTGGGATGAACTGGCAGGCCGCCGCGCCGCCGACGTGCACGCCGCCCAGGCCACCTGGCTGGCCGCCCACGGCCCGACCGAGGCCGCGCTGATGCAGCGCCTGCAGGACCTGGCGGCCATCGGCGCCACGCCCGAGGGCGGCGTCTGCCGCCTGGCCCTGACCGATGCCGACCGCGACGCCCGCGCCCAGCTGATGGCCTGGATGCGCGAAGCCGGCCTGACAGTGCAGGTCGACGCCATCGGCAACCTCTTCGGCACCCGCGCCGGCACCGCCAGCGCGGACGGGGCCGATGCCGCACCGGTGATGACCGGCTCGCACATCGACAGCGTGGCCACCGGGGGCCGCTATGACGGCAGTTATGGCGTGATCGCCGGCCTGGAGGTGCTGCGCTGGATGGACGCCCACGGCATCCGCACCCGGCGCCCGATCACGCTGGCCGCCTTCACCAACGAGGAAGGCGTGCGCTGGCAGCCCGACATGATGGGCTCGCTGGTGCATGCCGGTGATCTGCCGCTTCAGCAGGCGCTCGACGCCCGCGACCGCGACGGCCTGCGCCTGGGCGACGAACTGCGGCGCATCGGCGCCGACGGCGCGCTGCCGGTGGGCACGATCCGGCCGTCCGCCTATGTCGAGCTGCACATCGAGCAGGGCCCGCGGCTGGAGGCCGAGGGCGTGACCATCGGTGCCGTGCAGGACCTGCAGGGCATCGCCTGGCGCGAGGTGACGATCGAGGGCCAGTCCAACCATGCCGGCACCACGCCGCTGGACCTGCGCCGCGACGCCGGCCTGGCCGCGGCGCGCCTGACCGTCTGGCTGCACGCGCTGGCCGAGCGCACCGGCGGCGGCATGGTGGCCACCGTCGGCCAGCTGGCGCTGCATCCGGGCCTGGTCAACGTGGTGCCCGGCCGCGCGACGCTGACGGTCGATCTGCGCCACACCGACGCCGCCGTGCTGGACAGCGCCCTGGCCGAGCTGGACGCCTGGCTGCAGGCCCTGGCCGCCGGGCACGGCCTGCGCATCGGCTGCCGCGCGCTGGCCGACAGCCCGCCGGTGCGCTTCGACGCCCGGCTGGTCGAGCTGATCGAGGACCGGGCGCGGGCGCGCGGCCTGTCGGTGTGCCGCATGACCTCGGGCGCCGGCCACGACGCGCAGATGATCGCCCGCATCGCACCGGCGGCCATGATCTTCGTGCCGAGCGCGGCCGGCCTCAGCCACAACCCGCGCGAGCACACCGCGCCGGCCGATCTGGCCCACGGCGCACGCGTGCTGGCCGACGTGCTGCGGACGCTGGCCGACGAGGGCTGACAAGCCGTGAACGAACCGCCGATCGACCGTGGGGAGCGCGTGGCTGCTGATTGCCGCAGTGGCGCGAGGAGGCGGGAGCCGATGCGCAGCGGGAGCGGTGTGAGGGCCGTTTGTGCGGCTGAGCAAGGCCTGGCGAGCGTGTGCGGCGGCCAAGGGCGC
>NZ_JBBUTF010000032.1:0-49295 GCF_038066575.1 Pseudaquabacterium rugosum
GTGCTCAATCGCTTCAGTCAGATCGGCCGACCGCAGACCGTGCCGGTGGTCGCCGTGGCATGAGTCCGTCCGGGGCTGGGGTCATGCCGTCTGCTCACGGGTTTGTGCAACAGAGCCGTCCGGTTGAGCGAATGGTTAGGCTGCGCCGATGATATGTTGACCAACTAAAATTACGGTATACGCGCCAAGCAGTGCCGGGAGCAAATACCGCCAAAAGAATCTAAGGCAAAGTGTGAATAACGCAGAAAATGTTGGCATCTCAACCATTGCATATTCTGTCGAAAACCACGAATTGCTCAAGAGGACTTCATCGCCACGTCTCCCGACCGAAGCCCATGCAAGCGCCTTTGCCCGAAGTTCAGAGAGCTTTGTGCTTTGTTCCTCGTGGATCAGTTCTGTGATACCTAACATGACGTCCAGTATGCTTTGCTGCATAGCTAAAGAGTTATAGTACTCTTTTCGTCTATTTTCGAACTCTCCAAGTGAGACTTTGTAGTCTGTGTAGGCGCCCATTATGAATGTTGCCAACGCGAGGAGCATTAGCCAAAACACGATTCTCGCAATGTCAAGCCCGGCGCCTGCGGAAAGCATTGAGCCAGCACCTTGCTTTGCAATACTCGATACATTCTGAAAAATGAACGCAGATACACCTGATAACACAAGAAATCTAGCCATTGCCGATGTGAATGGCTGGGGCGCGGACGACGCATAAAGGTGGGGAGCAAAATTCGACATTGGTAGATTGTATTGGTTACTGATGGAGGAGCGACGCTTGTTGATGCGCAGCCTAACGTTTGACATGAGAGGCCAGGCCCGGCTTGCCGGGACTGGTCCTCTCGATGGAAGGGTTAGGCGCCCGGTTGCGCGAAGTGCGCTTCAGGACGGAGCAGTTGGAGGTAGTCGGCGAAGTGGCTGCAACGAAACTCGTCATTTCTTGCCTACTTCCTCTCCGCCGCGGTAGATGACTGATTCCTCAGGTTGCCCCGTTGAGTTCCAGAAGTGCCACGTGCCTTCTTCCTTTCCGTCGGTGTAGAGCCCTTCTGAGGCTTTCTGACCGTTCTCATGGAATGAACACCACGAGCCTTCCTCCTTCCCGTTGAGGTAACTGCCCTCGGCGAGAACGACACCTGACTCGCTGTACTCGACGAACAGTCCTTGACGTATCCAACGGGTTCCGTCTTCCGAGAGCACTCTCGAATAGCGAAAGTGGACCGCCCCCGATTCGTATGAGATCTCGGCGATGTGGAGGTCTTGCATAGGGCGTAAGGCGTCTAACGTTTGAGCTGAGGCGCGAGCGCCGGAATGGCGCTTGGCCCGCTGGACGGATGATGGACCACTCCGGGAAGCGGGCCAAGTGCTATGCCGGTGCGAGTCGGCTCCAGCGAAGGGTTAGGCGGCACTCTCAGCAAAGACCGCCTTCGCGCCTGCACTGAGCCGCGACAGAAGCGAAGCAACGTTGAAGCTTTCGGTGGCGCTCAACATAGAAGGACTCGCAGGACTTCCGCTTCTCTACGGTGGTCTCCTTCTGGCCACAATCTTCAATGAGTTCCCGGAGATCTGTGTCGCGCAATGCGAACTCCAAGGTTACGTGCTGCTCGACCCAGAACCCCCTCGGATCCCAGGCTCGATGCAGCTTTGCCCTGACGCCGTCGGGTTGGCACGAATCTAGTTCGATCGCCACGCCAGGCCACGGCCGCTGGAACAGTGACATGAGGACGAGCATGCCGATGACTACTGCAAGTCCGATAAGGGCGTTCTTCATCTTCGACTACGCGGCACTATGGGGGATGTCTGTGCCGCCTAACGCCCAAGGTAAGCGGCGCCGGAAGGAGCGCAGCGAGTGAAGGGCACCAACAAGGCCCATGAAAATGGCGAAGCCATGGGCCTTGTTGGCGTCCGCTTGACCGCAATGTTAGGCCACGGATATTGGATTTTTGCGCTGAAATTCATGTTTGATGCCGTCCCTGGTTGAATAACGCACTTCATGTTGGATCGGATCCTGCGATCAGTGATTCTTTGAACGACTGTGGAACTGTGTCCCCCAACGGAATGCCGCGCGCAGACACTAAATTTCCGATTAGTCTTAAATAGCGATTTGCATGTTCATAGTACGTGGCGGATTCCTCGCCAGCCGGGAAATCGTTCATGTGTTGCAGAGCTCGCCCCACAAAGACCGGAACTACGTCGAGGTTTTCGCTGTTAAGCAGACCTATGATGTTGTTGATATAGCAGACAAGGTCGTAGTGAACCTTGTTTCGACGATAGCAGTGCCGAGGAACGATGTCCGCTCGGTTCAACTCGCTATGTAGCTTGAATATTTGCTCATCGAGCGTTGGTGGCATGACGCGAAATTTGTGTTGGCCTAACGAATGAAAGGGCCATCCCCTCGCACCGCCCCCGGTGCGCAGGATTCTGCCGATAGCCGGTGCGCCCGACCAGCGCGCACCATGGGATGGCAGAAGTTCAACCCGCGGCCGGACGCCGCAAGGAGATGACCATGACGGTGGTGTTTCTCGGGATCGATCTGGCCAAGAATGTCTTCGCGCTGCATGGCGTGGATGCTGCCGGCAAGCCGTGCCTGGTGCGGCCGCAGGTCCGGCGCGATCAACTCACCGAGCTGATCGCCAAGCTGCCGCCGTGCACCATCGCGATGGAGGCCTGTTCCGGTGCGCACCACTGGGCCCGCACGTTCAGCGCCTTCGGCCATACCGTCAAATTGATCGCGCCGCGCTTCGTCATCCCGTTTCGCATGGGCGGCAAGCGCGGCAAGAACGATCAGGCCGACGCCGCCGCGATCTGCGAGGCAATGCAGCGGCCGGCCATGCGCTTCGTGCCCGTCAAATCCGTGGATGCGCAGTCGATGTTGGCCCTGCACGCCACCCGCCAGGGTTTTGTCCAGGCGCGCACCGCGACGATCAATCGGCTGCGGGGTCTGCTCAGTGAATTCGGCATCGTGCTGCCGCTCAAGGCGCAAACCATCCGCAAGCGGGCTGCCGAGGCGCTGGAGGGTTTGCCGGGCTGGGCCCGCTTCGCCTGCACGGATCTGTTGAGCGAAGTTGGCCGCCTGGATGAGCGCATCGACACCTACGACACCCATATCCGCCTGAGCGCCCAGCACGACGCCACATGCCGGCGCCTGATGCAGATGCCTGGCATCGGGCCGACCATCGCCAGCGCGCTGCGCGCATCGGTCGGTGGCGGCCATGACTTCGACAATGGTGGCCAACTGGCGTCGTGGCTGGGGCTGGTGCCCGGGCAGTACAGCTCGGGCGGGAAGAATCGGCTGGGCCGGATCACCAAGGCCGGCGACAGCTATTTGCGCATGTTGCTGATCCTGGGCGCGCGGGCCGTGCTGGCCGCCGCCGCCGGCAAGAAAGACCGGATCAGCCGATGGGCCGTCAGCTTGGCCGAGCGGCGCGGGTATTGGAAGGCGGTGGTGGCCATCGCCGCGAAAAACGCGCGCATGGCGTGGGCCATGCTGTCCAAGGGCGAGGATTTCAAACCGGTGGAGGACGCGCTGCCCGCCGATGTGGCGCCGGCCTGAACCCGGCTGGACAGACGCACACCCCCTGCGACTTCGGAGATACCCGCCCGACTCCACTTCAGTTTCTTCCATCGCGTGACGCCTGCGTTGATGACACAAGGTTGGACCTGCGCGGGGACGGCTCGGTTAACTCAAGGTGGTGCGGCTCGACCGCAACCACGGCTAACGAATGGAGCCCCCGCGCGCGTCTTTTCATCAGGGCCAGCAGCCTTGGATGCTGCACCGAAGGCCGGTTGTAGTCATGCAGTCCGCTCCTTGTGTGTTTTGTGCGGGTGAAGGCGTGGAAGAAACCTGCTCAGCAGAAGATGGCGTCAGCAACTGCGGACGTCAGGGGACAGGTTTTGCTTGAAAGGACGGGGATGCCCTTGTAGCAGAGTTAACCGGGCGACGACGGGTGGGCGCCAGGCCCGCGCGGTGCATGATGAACCAAGGCGCCGCTCGGGCCTGGTGGCCAGCCGTTGGCGCTCCGGTTGAACGACCTGTTAGGCGTCATCGCTTACGAGGATTGTGGGAGCCTGTGTAGACGCGACGTTGACGATGTGGTCCAGGCACAGGACGCAGTAGTGCCTGAACGGACCTGGATAGTCGGGCGTTGCGAACGACGACCTTGCGAGGTAGTTCAGGTAGACCGACTTGGTGTAAACGCGAAGTAGGCGCCCTTCGTACTCAGATGAATCCGGCTCAGGCAACGCGAAGCTTTCGTTCTCGACGCAATAGCCAATGTACTTGGCCCAAGTGAGGGTGAAGACCTTGCAGCCTGGGCTATGAACGATCGCACTAGACTGGGCGAGGATCTTCTTTACTTCCGCGAGTGGTTCGGAATCCAGAACCTCAGCGTTGACTTGTTCACCAGTCCTTGCCTCGTGAATGACAAGGCGGACTCCTCCTTCTTCTGGCTCGGAGATGGAGTGCAAGTACAGGAACTCGCAGGCCTGAATGCATGAGATCGGGTCGTTCATGACGCCTAACGTTTGACATGAACGGTGGCTTGACGGCACAGCCGGCAAGACATCCGCTCGATGGAAGTGTTAGGCATCATCTTGCGGCTCTGCGGGCAGGCGAAGCAAGGGCTGTCGAGCGCGGAACCAAGGATCAGCAATCTCATCCCAAGGCCAAACGCCGCTGGTATTTGGGAAGACGATTTGAAGAACC
This sequence comes from Pseudaquabacterium rugosum, assembly GCF_038066575.1. NCBI lineage: Bacteria > Pseudomonadati > Pseudomonadota > Betaproteobacteria > Burkholderiales > Sphaerotilaceae > Pseudaquabacterium > Pseudaquabacterium rugosum. Next base: position 4,697 of record NZ_JBBUTF010000032.1, read on the forward strand.
TCAAAGTTCGGCCCCTCATACAGCCACAAGTTGTACCCAAAGTACTCTTCGTAATTTGATGCGTGGACACGATCGAAGAGGACATCAAAGCCATCAATGAAGCCAGCAGAGGTTTGTCCTGCAACGAAGGCTTCTCCAGCTCTAACTCTTCGGTTGTACTCATTCACAACGAAGTGGGCCAAGGGTTGCTTAAGACCAACCACGACGACCTCCGGGGCCGATGAGGTCTTGGATATCCCCATTGAGAACGCGAACGGCGGTAGATCATCCTCCGCCGCAATATGCATGACAGAGCAGCCGAAGCGCTCAATGTCATCAAGAATCTTTTGATCCGCTTCATCCATGCGCGTGATGCCTAACGCCCAAGGTAAGCGGCGCCGGAGCCCGATAGGGCGGAGGGCACCAACACTGGCCATGAAAATGGCGAAGCCATGGCCAGTGTTGGCGTCCGCTTGACCGCCGAGTTAGGCCACGGTGCCTGCGCGAAGCGCCCGTGCCAGTGCTCGGTGATGGCGTTACCACTTCCAGAGCGATGGCGTGCGCCAATGGGCGGACAGCTTTGCAAAGGTGCTCCCAACAGTTCTTGTTTGGCGCCGGTCAAGCAGCGCATCGAATGCAGCCAGCATAACGCGAAGACGCTGACCAGTGATGGCGAAGCCATGACTGCGGCTTCATGTTGCGAGCTGGTGGCGTGGCGAAGACACGGCACAGAACTTGGCGCTGATTGCCGAAGGACAAGCAGCCCACTTGGCGGTGGCGCGAGGCACTTTGGCGCCGCGCGGCGGTGAGCAGGCAGCCGAAGGACTGACAGCCAGATTGAGCCCGCGAACCGCGCGAGGTGGCGAACCAATTGGCGAGTTAGCGCCAGGCCTGAAACGAAGCCAGCCGGTAACGATGCGATTCAATTTTAATTGAAATAAGCGTAGGCGCCTGCTGCGGCAGCAAACCAAAATACCATGCCAACAAGAGAGGCTAATTCCGCCTCCATGATGTAGTGCCCTTTACCGCTTCGCTGCAGCCTACCAAATCCCGGCTTTACAAACTCCCGCAGGGGAGTCGGCTCCACATAAACCCGTCCGAAAGTGATGATCGGGACTATCAGCCATGCAGTTCCAAAGCAGGCCAGCTGCGCGACTATTTCTATGACTGGCTGAAGTATGGCTTTAGCAATGGCACTTAGTGGCATGAGAGGCCTAACGCAAAAGGTAAGCGGCGCCGGAAGGAGCGAAGCGAGTGGAGGGTACCGACATGGGCCAAGAAAATGCCGAAGGCATGGCCCATGTTGGCGTCCGCTTGACCGCACGGTTAGGCAGCGGCCGAGTTGGACGAGCCGCTGTGCTGAGGTACTGACCTGCGAAGTTGAACTGGATGTTCAAGCCGTGCCCTTCCTGAATGTTTGTGTTCGCTTGAAAGCGATGCCTTGACTGTAGCGGCCAACCGATGCGCCGCCAAGCGGTGGCGGGGAAACCGCGACCGTGGGCTGTGTGTGCGGTGGCTTGCCACGGCACATAACCTGACGCTGGCCGCCGCAGGACGGGCAGCCCGCAAGGCGATGGCACCTGGCACTTTGGCGCTGCGCCATGGTGAGCAGGCTGCCGAAGGACAGACGGCCAGATTGAGCCGTGAACATGCTTCCCATGGCAGAGCTGGGCAAGCCTTAGCGCTGAGCCTGTGCAGGAGCCAGGCCGTTGATGAGCTTGGAGCGGTTTGGGAATGAAAAACTGATCCCGCGAGTGCTGCCTAAATAGAAGCAAACCAGTTGCCAAACTCGCTTGGTATTTGGTGTTGCCTAACGCCCAAGGTAAGCTGCGCCGGAAGGAGCGAAGCGAGTGGAGGGTACCGACAAGGGCCATGAGAATGCCGAAGGCATGGCCCTTGTTGGCGTCAGCTTGACCACCCTGTTAGGCCACAATTTCGTGTATTGGTGTTGCACGTGCTATTTGGATTAATGGCCTTTGGTTCGTCACTCATTGCTGCCTGACTCGCAGTTTTTCAGTAGCGCTCGACCACGAGACTTGGTTACGAGACTGATGCATTTTGTTGTTTTCCCGTCATCCGTTGAGATGTGGACCTCTAAATCCTAGTCCTCAAATGACTGTAGTTCTTCGATCAACTGTCGGATTGTCTTTCCGCGTGTGACCCATTCTGGTTCGATGCTCATATGCGGTATTTGTGGCCTAACGCCCAAGGTAAGCGGCGCCGGAAGGAGCGAAGCGAGTGCAGGGCACCAACAAAGCCCATGAAAATGGCGAAGCCATGGGCTTTGTTGGCGTCCGCTTGACCGTACGGTTAGGCAGAGGCCGAGTTGGATGCGCAGCTGTGCTGAGGTACTCGTTTGCGAGGTTGAACTGGATGTTCAAACCGTGCCCTTCCTGAATGTTTGTTGTGCGCTTGAAAGCGATGCCTTGACTGTAGCGGTCAACTGAGGCGCCGCCAAGCGGTTGCGGCGAAGCCGCGACCGTGGGATGTGTGTGCGGTGGCTTGCCACGGCATATAACCTGACGCCGGCCGCCGCAGGACTGACAGCTCACAAGGCGATGGCGCACGGCACTTTTGCCTTGCAGCTGCCGGCTATAGCAGTCGATCGGTTGGTCGCTTAGGAGTGTGACGCCAGATCAATCGGGCCGCTGCAACCCCGGTGAGCGCGAGGGCAGAGAAAACAACGGCTACACCCTTGGTGCCGGCTATTGTGAAAAATATGCCTAATATTCCACGGCTCGTAGGTATGTACATGCCAGCCCAGGTCCGTGCCGCCAAATACGCAAAGAATGCGCTGATGACAACACAGAGACCGATAGCAAATCTTGTTTGATGCATAGGTGTTGGCATGTATTTTGGATTTGCCTAACGACCTGTTAGGCAGGGGCCGCGTTGGACGCGCCGCCGTGCTGAGGTACTGACCTGCGAGGTTGAACTGGATGTTCAAACCGAGCCCTTCCTGAATGTTTGTTGTGCGCTTGAATGCGATGCTTCAACTGTAGCTGCCAACCGATGCGCCGCCAAGCGGTGGCGGCGAAGCCGCGACCGTGGGCTGTGTGTGCGGTGGCTTGCCACGGCACATAACCTGACGCTGGCCGACGAAGGACGGGCAGCCCGCAAGGCGAGGGCGCATGGCACTTTGGGGCCGCTCGCTGGTGAGCAGGCTGCCGAAGGACAGACGGCCAGATTGAGCCGTGAACATGCGCCACATAGCCGACCTAGGTGAGCCTTAGCGCTGTGCCTGTGCAGACGCCAGGCCGGCGATGAGCTTGAAGCGGTTTCGGAATGAAAAACTGCTCCTGCGAGCGCTGCCTAAACAGAAGAAAACCAGCTGCCAAACACGCCTGGAATTTGGTGTTGCCTAACGCCAAAGGTAAGCGGCGCCGGAAGGAGCGCAGCGAGTGGAGGGCACCACCAAAGCCCATGAAAATGGCGAAGCCATGGGCTTTGTTGGCGTCCGCTTGACCGTAATGTTAGGCATTTTGCTTTATGCGGGAAAAATCTGATGCGATGAACTTCTCCCACTGAGGTTTGCAATACTCTTCCGTGTCTCCAGTGGTTTTGTTCTTGCGCCTGCCATTAAACCAAATGCTCCTCAGGCCAATATTTTTGCCACTTTTGTTCTTGACTGCCAGCTTGTCGAATTCCTCCGACGTGAGGATCCATGTCATGTCCATTCGTTCCGAATAGAAGATGAACCAATAGTTCTGGCGTACTTCTTCGTGGGGGATTGCGGCAAACAATGCTGCATCGCCTTCAACCACCTCTTTTGATCTTGCTTTGATTTGGATAAGTGCCGTGGTGCCATCGTGACGCTTAATGATTGCATCAACCGCGTGGTCATCAACCAGTGGGACATACACATCTAGCCCCTCTTTGAGCATTCGGCCGATGATCCAATATTCGATCCGCTTTCCAAAGGCCGCAGAGTTTCTGAAAGATTTGGTTGCCATGAGACGACTGTTGAAAGGAGAGGCCTAACGCAAAAGGTAAGCGGCGCCGGAAGGAGCGAAGCGAGTGCAGGGCACCAACAAGGCCCGTAAAAATGGCGAAGCCATGGGCCTTGTTGGCGTCCGCTTGACCGGACGGTTAGGCAGAGGCCGTGTTGGGCGCGCAGCTGTGCTGAGGTACTCCCCAGCGAGCTTGAACTGGATGTTCAAAGGCATGTGCCAACCTGAGTGTTTGTTGTGACGCTAGAAGCGATGCGACCACTGTAACCGGCGATGGCCAAGACGCCAAGCAGCGACGGCGCCAGCCGTGACTGCGGGATGTCTGCGCGGTGGCTTGCCACGGCGCAAAACCCGACGCTGGCCGCCGAAGGATGGACAGCCCAGCTAGGCGATGGCGCATGGCACTTTGGCGCCGCTGGAGTGAGCGCTGGCTGCCGCAGGACAGACAGCCCGATTGAGCCTGGAGCATGCGCCCCTTAGCGCTGCTGAGAAGAACTTAGCGCTGGGCCTGTGCAGACGCCATGCCGATGATGAGCTTGGAGCGGTTTGGGAATGAGGAACTGCTCACGCGAGCGGTGCGTAAATAGATGAAAAGCTATTGCCAACTGCGCCTGGAATTTGGTGTTGCCTAACGCCCAAGGTAAGCGGCGCCGGAAGGAGCGCAGCGAGTGGAGGGCACCAACAAAGCCCATGAAAATGGCGAAGCCATGGGCTTTGTTGGCGTCCGCTTGACCGTAATGTTAGGCCACGTATATAGGTTTTGGGTGTTACAATTTATGTGTGAAGCCGCGCCACGGATATTGGTTTTTCGTGTTGCGCTTCATGGGCGAATTCGTGTTTTTAATGAGTTTCCAATTTGGAATAAATCAAGGAGGCAAAATCGTTTGTGACGAATCCGTTTGAGTCGGTCATTGTTGGGCATTCGCCTGAATTGAACGCCAGCTTGAAGGCCTTCGAGAATTCATTGTTCACTTCGAATGGCCGAGTTGATTTTGGCGTTGAAGTGAGTTCTACCACCACGGATGTGGATGTTATTTTCGCAATGTGATCAACGAATAGCCATCTAGGCTTGTTGATCGCCTTCCCGCTTTTCTCGCTAACTTCGACTTGAAGGATAAAATCGCCGGGCTTGAAGTGCTCTTCTTCAATTCCGTGATAGTTTGTCCAATCCGGAGCGCCGAATGTCGCGATAAGACCATCCTGCAGTTCGATTACATCTTCCTCAGGTAAGTCTTCGCTAAATGTTGCAATTTTCCATTTTTTGGGGAACGCTGATCGCGTTGCCTCCTGGAAAGTTGGGCATTTGCTGGTCGTTGAGGTGTTGGCTGCCGGATTTTTTCTGGTGTATATGTTGTGCTCAAGGTCTAGCTTGGATAGATTGTCTTCGGAGACCGGGTAAATGGGTGATATTTGACTTAGTACGGTGCCGATGGCAAATTTCTCGTCGTCAATAAAAACACAGAATTCATGCTGGCCGCCGTTTAAAGCGTTCGTTGATAAGTTTGCGGATCCGATAATTACGCCGGCCCCTTCACGGTAGAACAGCTTGATATGCATGTCGTCGCAGAAGCTTACTTTGATTCCTGCGGAAATTAACTGCCTGATGCCGTCGGGGTGTGTGCCGCCGGCTAGCGGCCAGCAAATAACATGCAAATTGTTAATGCCATCAGGGAGGAGCGTGGTTGGCTTGCTCCCAACGAAGGCAACAATGGCTAGTTTTTTTCCTTTGTTGGAGAATAACTTGTGAAGCTCTTCTTTTATTGATTTTGAGGATGTAAGATATTTCATATTTGCTTTCTCGGGCGGCGTTAAGATGCACTTTATTTGCCCAGTCTGTTCTATTTCTGAGGCGCTCGTCTGAGTTGCCTAACGCAATTTAGGCGTCAAAAGTGACGCCTTTGGCCGGTGTAACCGTCAAAAGTGTCGGATAACCTGGGTGACACGCAAGTCGCTAAGTCTTTGCTGTGCCTTGGAAAAATGGCGTTTTTGACCATGTGACTCCCGTGTTTTACGACTGTTGTTACACATGAGGCTACCAGAGCCACCCGTGGCAGGCAATCGCCCGTGTTTTGGTGTTGCCTAACGCCCAAGGTAAGCGGCGCCGGAAGGAGCGCAGCGAGTGGAGGGCACCAACAAGGCCCATGAAAATGGCGAAGCAATGGGCCTTGTTGGCGTCCGTTTGACCGATATGTTAGGCGCTGAGTTTGGTGGCATTGATACTGCTGGCTGGCGTTGCGATTTATTTTTGAAGTCGCGATTGGCTAGCTATATATTAATTAATTGCAGGAAAGTGCATCGGGGCAATCACGGTTACTGGTGTGGCTATGCCATCTAACGTATACGGTAAGAACTTCATCTTGCGCATTGCTCCCAATGCCGCGCCATCCATCCTTGGAGTTCCATTGCTTTCCAGGATGACTGTTTTCACCACTTTGCCTTGCTCATCGACGTGCAGTTTCAAAACAACTGTGCCTGCGGGGCTTGCTTGTATTGAGCTGATAAGCATAGACGTTTGAATGCGCTGAGTGGCGCGCATGCTATTGATGCTTACAATTCTCTCTGGCCAGGCAGTGTCATCTTGCACTGACGCGCAGCCAATAAATTGCGTGCAAAGTCCCGTAATCGCCAGGGCTGTTACCGCGCGAATGAGCAACAAAGTTTGATCTCCTGCATTGAAAGATTCGAGGTCGCTACAAGGGGCGCGCCCTATGTGGAGAGGCCTAACGTGTTGTCGGGAGACTGTCGCTGCCGGATAACACCGCTGCAGTCTCCATAACACAGGTGATGAGATGGTGGCCAAGGGCTTGATGCCACAGGCTTTTTTGGCCAAGCGCCCGTTCTGGCCTGCTCATAAAAATCCGCAAAAGGCGGCAACGCGCATCGCATCGGTGGTCAGGCCGCCGGATAACACCGGGTGTCGCCGCATAACACGGCCTGTATGAGCGATCGCAAGTCCTTTTCGCAAAACGACTTCCTCCCGATTGACTGGATGTCTGTCCAGTACTAAATTGGCCGCAGGTGCGGCACTTGTTGCAGCCATTCTGGCTGCAGCACCTGTCCTTGCCAAGCGTTCAGGAGTTCACATGTCGCTGCCATCAGCCGCTACCGTGTTCGCGCCGCAGCGCCTGCTGGCTGCCCAAGATGTCCGGCGTTACGGCGTGCCCAGTGTGGCCAGCGCCGTTCGCCCGCCGCGCCTGCTGGATCGCGTCCGTCTGCAGATCCGTGCCTTGCATTACAGCCAGCGGACGGAGGACGCGTACGTGTACTGGTGCAAGGCCTTCATCCGCTTCCACGGCCTGCGGCATCCGCAGGACATGGGCGGCGACGAGGTGCAAGCCTTCCTGCAACATCTGGCCGCCGCGCGCCAGGTCGCGCCGGCCACGCATCGGCAGGCGCTCTCAGCCTTGCTGTTCCTGTATGGGCGCGTCCTGGATCGCAAGATGCCGTGGATGGAGGAGATAGGCCGTCCGGTGCCCAAGCGGCGCCTACCTGTGGTGCTCACCCAGGAGGAAGTCTGCCGGATCCTGTCGAGCCTGGGCGGCGTTCATGGCCTGCTGGCGCGCCTGCTCTACGGCACCGGTCTGCGGATCAGCGAGGCGCTGCAACTGCGCATCAAGGATGTGGATTTCGGCCAGCAGGCGATCTATGTCCGTGGCGGCAAGGGCGACAAGGACCGGATCGTGATGCTGCCGCTGGCCCTGGTGGCGGCATTGCGCGTGCAGATGCAGCAGGCGCATGCCCTCTGGGCGTCCGATGTGTCGGCGGGGCAGGCCGGTGTGGAGATGCCGCACGCACTCGAGCGCAAGTACCCACGGGCAGGCCAGTCCTGGGCCTGGTTCTGGCTGTTCCCGCAAGATCACCATGCCACCGACCCGCGCAGCGGTGTGGTCCGCCGTCATCACCTGTATGACCAGACCTTTCAGCGCGCCTTCAAGCGGGCACTGCAGGCGGCCGACATTCCCAAGCTGGCCACGCCGCATACGTTGCGGCATTGCTTTGCGACACACCTGCTGCAGTCGGGCAGCGACATCCGTACCGTGCAGCAGTTGCTCGGCCATGCCGATGTGTCCACGACGATGATCTACACCCATGTGCTCAAGATGGGTGGCATGGCGGTGCGCAGTCCGCTCGATGTGCTGGCGCCGCCCTGATCCGGCGGCGCCCTTCGGTCACCTCATGGGTGCCGTCACTTGTACCGCCCCTCCTGCGCGATCATCTGCGCCAGCCGGCGGCGCACGCGTACCGGGGCGGCGTCGCTGCTGATCAGCACGGGGTTGAGGGCGAAGAAGTCGGTGGTGCCCATCTCGTTGTGGACGGCTTCGATGATGGGGCCGTCCTCGTTGACGAAGGCGTCGTGCATGGCCTTGATCTTGAAGGCGTTGAAGCCCTCGTCGTCGACGACGTGGTTGCGGCGGGTGACGAAGAAGTAGTGGGTCTGGCCCTCGCTGGCGGGGGTGCAGGTGTGCAGGTCGTACTGGCCGGTGGTGTGGGCCAGGTCCATCGGGCCGCCGTCCTGGTTGGCGCCCACGCTGAGCTGGATGCTGGCCGGGGCGTGCCAGGTCACGTTCAGGAAGTGGCGGGCGGGGGCGGCGGGCTCGGCCATGAAGGGGGCGAAGATGCCCATCGGCGGCTGCTGCTGCCATTCCCAGCGCACGGTGATGGCGCCGTCGCGCTCGCTGACGGGCGGAATGATGGGCGAGAGCTGGCCGCGGGTGCTGATGATCTCGCCGTGCACGTGGTCGACGTGGCTGAGGTCCATCACGTTGTCGATGATCAGCTCGTAGTTGGCCTGCATCGGCATGTAGGTCCAGGCGATGGCGCTGGCGGGGCCTTCGTCGAGTGCGCTGTGGTCGGCCAGCTTGGCGGGGTCGGCGGGCTGGTCGCCCATCCAGATCCAGACGAAGCCGTGGCGCTCCAGCAGCGGGAAGCTGCGCACCTTGGCCGCCGTCGGGATGTGCTGGTTGCCGTGCGGGTTGTGGGTGCACTGGCCCTGGCCGTTGAACTGCAGTGCGTGGTAGGCGCAGCGCACCTCGTCACCGCAGCGCTTGCCCATGGACAGCGGCACGAAGCGGTGCGGGCAGCGGTCGTGCAAGGCCACGGGGCTGCCGTCGGCCAGGCGGTACATCAGCACGCGGGTGTCGAGCAGCTGGCGGCTGAACAGGCCTTCGGCCGGGATCTCGCGGCTGAGGGCGGCGGCGTACCAGCAGTTCAGCAGGTAGGGGGTGGTGGGCTTGCCGGCGGGGTTGCCGCTGGGGTGCAGCAGGATGGTGGGGCGCTGGGCGGCGGCCGGGGTGGCGGCGGATGCGGTGCCGGCGGTGGCGGGGCTGGGGTTCAAGGCATGTCTCCTGGGTTGTCGGCCTTGGGGCCTTGGGGCCTGGGCGGTCGGTGGCGTGCCGGCTTCTGTCGGGCCTGGTGCGAGCCTGTCGCGGACCTCTGTCGGGTCTCTGTGGGTCACTGGCGGTCCGGTCACGTGCGGTCTGCTTTGCAACCGGCGGGCCAGTGCGGGTTTGTGCGGGGCCGCGGCGGTGGCGGCCGGTGCCGTCCCTGGGGCGCCGGGCCATGGGTGTTGGCCACGATGGCGGGCGGGCCGTGTCGATTGCATGATTCCAGCAAGCCGCAGCCCTCGGCCTTGCATGATTTCAGGCAGGGCTGCGCGGGTGCCGCGGCCTTCAGGACCTTGCCCGATGCGCCGCAGCCCCCCGCCACCGGCCGATGCCCGCGATCCCACCCGCACGCTGGCCGCCCATCTGCACTTCTCGCCGGATGGCGGCCACATCCAGCTGTTCGACCAGCGCATGCTGCTGATGCACGCCAGCGCGCTGGCCCAGCTGCGCCAGGAGCTGCTGGCGCGCCTGGGCCTGGCGCAGACGCGTGAGCTGCTGATGCGCATGGGCTGGGCCCAGGGCTTCGAGGACGGCCAGCGCGTGCGCCGCGCGGTCGACACCTCGACGCCCGAGGCGGTGGCCGCGGCGCTGGCCATGGGCCCGCGGCTGCGCGAGATCGAGGGCTTCGTGCGCCACCAGCCGGTCGAGGCGATGCGGCTGGACATCGCCCGCGGCGAGTTCTACGGCAACTACTTCTGGCACGGCAGCTGGGAGGCGCAGGCCCATCTGGCCCACGCCGGCATCGGCGGTGAACCGGCCTGCTGGACGATGGTCGGCTATGCCGACGGCTACACCACCGCCGTCACCGGCGTGCCGGTGCACTGGCGCGAGGTGGAGTGCGTGGCGATGGGCCATGCGCGCTGCCGCGTGGTCGGCCGCCCGCTGGCCGAATGGGCGGCCGAGGATGCGCGCGCCGCGGCCGACGGCCATGCCCACCTCGGCCATCCGGAGCTGCAGGGCGCGTCGTCCGGGCCCGGGGCCGATCTGCGCTATCTGCGCATCGATGACTACGTGGTGCATCCGGCCTGGCCGCAGGCGGCGGGCCTGCAGGGGCTGGGCGGGATCGGCGGCTTCGTCGGTGCGTCGGTGCGTCGGCCGGCTTCCAGGCGGTCGCTCATCTGGTGCGCAAGGTGGCGCCCACGGCGTCCACCGTGCTGTTCCGCGGCGAGAGCGGCGTCGGCAAGGAGCGCTTCGCCCGCGCGCTGCATTCGATCAGCCCGCGCGCGGCGCGGCCCTTCGTCGCCGTCAACTGCGCGGCCATTCCGCCGGATCTGGTCGAGGCCGAGCTGTTCGGCGTCGAGCGCGGGGCCTACACCGGCGCCGATCGCAGCCGGCCCGGCCGCTTCGAGCGGGCCGACGGCGGCACGCTCTTCCTTGACGAGATCAGCAGCCTGGCGCTGCCGGCCCAGGGCAAGCTGCTGCGCGCGTTGCAGGAGCGCGAGATCGAGCGCGTGGGCGGCACGCAGACGCTGGCGGTCGATGTGCGCATCGTCGCCGCGGCCAACGTCGATCTGCGCGCCGAGGTCGAGGCCGGGCGCTTCCGCACCGATCTGTTCTACCGGCTCAACGTCTTTCCGGTCGAGATCCCGCCGCTGCGCGAGCGGCTGGAGGACATCCCGCTGCTGGTCGCGCACTTCCTGGTGCGTGCGGCCGAGCGCTGCGGCCGGACCGTCAGCGGCCTGACGCCACGCGCCCACGCCGCGCTGTGGGACTACGACTGGCCCGGCAATGTGCGCGAACTGGAGAACATGATCGAACGCGGCGTGATCCTGGCCGACGAAGGCGGCCAGATCGACGTGCAGCACCTGTTCGCCGGTGGTGAACGCCGGCGCGGCGGCGGGCTGTCGCTGGACGCGCACGGGGATCTGGTGGCCGAGGGTGCGTTGGAGGGGGGCGATCGGGCGGGCGAGGGGTCCGGCGAGGGGGTGGGCCTGCGCGACGGTGACGGCCGTGCGGCTGCCGCATCGGCCGCACCTTCAGCCGACACCCTGGCCGACCAGCTGCTGCAGTCCCTGCCCGATTTCGACGCCATCGAGCGCCTGGTGTTCGAACGTGCGCTGGCGCGCTGCGACGGCAATGTCTCGGCCGTGGCCCGGCTGCTGCGACTGGGCCGCGGTCAGGTCGAGTACCGGCTGAAGAAGCGTGCGCCGGTGGCGCCGTCGGCGACGCCAGAGATACCGGTATCTCTGGCGTCGCCGCAGCTCAAGGGTTAGCGGCAGCCGCCGCCCGCCCGCTCACTCCAACACGATCCGCGCCCTGGCCGCCACCATGCGGAAGCGGGTGATCTCGTCGTCGATCAGCGGCCGCAGCGCGGCGCGGCCGACGAAGGCCGGCTCCATCGCCTGCTGGCGGATGGTGGCCTGCACCGCCGGGTCGGCCAGCGCGGCCTGGGTCGCACGCTCCAGCGTGGCGCGGGCGGCCTCGGGCAGCTTGCCGGGAGCGGCCAGGCCGTACCAGGCGTCGAAGGCGGCGCCGGGCAGCTTCAGCTGGGCCAGCGTCGGCACCTCGGGCAGCGCGCTGGCCGGGCGGGTGTCCAGCACGGCCAGCGCCCGCAGCGCACCGGCACGCACCTGCGGCGCGGTGGCTGCGGCGGTGTCGATCAGGAACTGCAGCTGGCCGCCCAGCAGATCGGTCAGCGCCGGCGCGCTGCCCTTGTAGGGCACGTCCAGGAACTGCGCGCCGGTCTGCAGCCCCAGGATGGCGCCGGCCAGCTGCGGCGCCGAGCCGGGGCCGAAGCTGGCATAGGCCAGGCCGCCCGGCCTGGCGCGTGCGGCGGCGATCAGCTCCGGCAGCGTCTTCCACGGCGCATCGGCACGCACCACCAGCACCACCGGGGCGCGGGTCAGGCGGGCGATCGGCGCCAGATCGCGCATCGGGTCGTAGGGCAGGCGGCTGCGCAGCGCCGGGTTGACGGTGAAGGTCGACGAGCCCGAGATCAGCAGCACATGGGCATCGGCATCGGCCTTGGCCACGCTGTCGGCGCCGATGACGGTGGCGCCTCCGGGCTTGTTCTCGACGGCCACCGGCTGGCGCAGCTGCGCGCCCAGCGCCCCGGCCAGCGCCCGGGCCACGATGTCGGTGCCGCCCCCCGGCGCGAAGGGCACGACGATGCGCAGCGGCCGCGTCGGCCAGGCGGGATCGGCCGCACGGGCCGACCCGAACGTCAGCGCCGCACCCGCGGCGGATGCGGCGCCCAGCGCCAGACGACAGAAACGACGACGAGTCATGGGGTCAGGTCTTGCGTTTTGCCAGCGCACGGGCAGGGCCCGGGCGCCAGCGTGGAGGTGAGGGGAGACGAGGGAAGGGGATGAGGGGCGGGAGTCTTCAGCCGGCGCGCGGCCCCGTGGCCGCGGGATGGGCGCCGGCTGCGGCCGCCCACGGCGCGCCCGGCTCGCCCAGGTCCCACCACAGGCCGGCCATGATGCGCAGGCCCTCGCGGGCGATGGTGGGCAGCAGGTGCTCGTCGGGCGCGTGCTGGGCGCAGGCCGGGTAGGAATGCGGCAGCCACAGCGTGGGCAGGCCCAGCACGTCGGCGAACAGGTCGTTGGGCAGGCTGCCGGCCAGGTTGGGCAGCAGCACCGGGCGCTGGCCGCAACTGCCCTCGACCGAGGCGGCGGCCCAGTCCACCCAGGGGTGGCCGATGTCGAGCCGGGTGGCGGCGCAGGACATGCCGCGCTCGACCGTCACGTCGTCGAAGCCGGCGTGGTGCAGGTGGTCGCGCACATGCTGGTCGACGCGCTGCCAGTCGGTGCCGACGACGAAGCGCAGCTGCAGCGTGGCCACCGCCTCGGCCGGGATGGCGTTGACCGGGCGCTGCGGATTGCCGGCGCCCAGGGCCAGCACCTCCAGCGTGTTCCAGGCGTAGAGGCGCTCGGCGGCGCTCAGGCCGGGCTCGCCCCAGTCGGCGTCGAGGGCGGGATCGTCCGGGCCGCCGCCCACCGGCACCTCGGCCAGCGCGGCGCGGATGGTGGGCGAGGGCGCCGGCGGCGTGAGCCCCGGCACCTGGATGCGCCCCCGCGCATCGACCAGCGTGCCGATGGCCGCGCCCAGCCGCACCGCCGGATTGGCCAGCACGCCGCCCCAGTTGCCCGAGTGGAAGGCCTGCGGCCGGCGGCTGCAGCGCAGCGTCAGGTTGACCGCGCCACGGGCGCCGAGGAACAGCGTCGGCCGTTCGGCCTGCACACGCGGGCCGTCGCAGGCGACCAGCAGATCGGCGCGCAGCAGGCCGTCGCGCTCGCGCTCGCAGACGGCGCGCAGGCCGGGCGAGCCGGCTTCCTCGCCGGTCTCGAACAGCCAGGTGATGTTGTAGCCCAGGCGGCCATCGCGCGCGGCCAGCGCCGCCTCCAGCGCCAGCAGCGCCACCGTGTGCTGGCCCTTGTTGTCGGCGGTGCCGCGGCCGTACCAGCGCTCCTGGCCGTCGGCACCGTTCACCCGGCTGAGCTGCCAGGGCGAGCGGCCGGCGCCCCAGCGCCCGTCCTGGCCGCTGACCACGTCGCCGTGGCCGTAGCACAGCACGGTGGGCCGGGCCGCGTCCTCGATGCGGCGCGCGATCAGCATCGGGCCGCCGCGGCCGGACGGGTTGGCCACCGTCGTGCAGTCGAAGCCGAGGGCCTGCAGCGCGGGGCGCAGCTCCTCGTCCAGGTAGGCGATGAGCGCGGGCGGGTTGGCATCGGCGCCGTCGCTCTCGGTGCGGCAGGCGATGCGCCGTGCCAGGGTGGATTCGAAGCGGCCGTCGTCCATCGCGGCGGCGGCCTGCAGCAGCAGTCGGGTGCGGTTCATGCTTGCATCGTGCCCGCCTTCAGCTTTGCGCACCAGCATCGTTCATCGAATGCTGGTTTGCCGCAAAGGCACGGCAGGCCGGCGCTGGCGATGATGTGCGCGCCCGGTCTTTCCGATCCCCTGACCGTCCACCGATCCACCCGGAGACCGCCCAGCCCGATGCGAGCCGATCCTGATGCCCTGATGCTGAGCATGCCGATGCGCTACTTCTGCGCCGTGGCCGACGCGGGTTCTGTCAGCCTGGCCGCGCAGCGGCTGCACGTGGCGGCCTCGGCCGTCAGCCGCCAGATCACCGCGCTGGAGGACAGCCTGGGCGTGGCCCTGTTCCAGCGCGCCCAGCGCGGCATGCGGCTGACCGAGGCCGGCGAGCGCCTGGCCGGCCATCTGCGGGTGGTCTGCAGCGACGCCGGCCAGACGCTGGACGCCGTGCGCGGCCTGCACGACAGCGCCGCACGCTGTGTGCGCATCGCCTGCACCGAGGGCTTCGTCGCCGGGCTGCTGCCGCAGGCGCTGGCCGACTTCCGCGCGGATCAGCCGGAGGCGCGGGTGGAGATCAGCGTCTGCGCGCCGGACGAGGTGCTGCCGCGCCTGCACCGGCGCGAGGCGGATCTGGGCCTGCTCTACGCGGCCGGTCGCGTCAAGGATGCCGAGGTGCGGGTCGATCGCTCCGTGCCCACGGTGGCGCTGATGCGCGCGGACCATCCCCTGGCCACACGACGCCAGCTGACGGTCGACGAGGCCGCGGCCTGGCCGCTGCTGATGGGCGCGCCCGGCACCACGGCCCGTGCGCTGTTCGACACCGCCTGTGCCTTGCGCGGGCTGCAGCCCACGGTGGCGGTGTCGTCGACGGCGCTGGCCCCGCTGCTGGCCCTGGTGGGGCCGACCGATCTGCTGATCGTCAGCCAGACCACGGCGGCGCCGTTGGTCGGGCTGGCACCGCCGCACGGCGGCGGGCTGGCGGTGCCCGCCGCCACCGCCGCGGGGGACTGGGTGGCCGTGCCCTTCGCGGCCGGTGAGCTGCCGGCGCGTCGCCTGATGCTGCTGGCGCCGCGGGGCCGGGCGCTGCCGGCCTCGGCCGAGGCCTGCGCCACGGCGCTCACCCAGGTGCTGTTGCGGGCGCAGCCGGCCTCCGCGGGCGAGCGCACGGGCGAGGCCGGGGCACGTCGGCGCGCTGCGGGCTGAGGCTGGGCGCTCGGTGCCTGGTGCCTGGTGCCTGGTGCCTGGTGCCTGGTGCCTGGTGCCCGAGGCCCGAGGCCCGAGGCCCGAGGTGAGGCCGGCATCCGGCGTTCGGGGGGCGAGCCTGCCCGGGGCACTGGCTCATGCGGCGAGGCGGTGCGGCCGTGCGGAGCTGCGACACGCACCGCGCCGTACCGCCCCGCATCGCATCACCCGTGCACCTGGACGCTGCGATCAACCGCTATCAGACACCGTCATCGGCGCTCGGCGCTGCCGGCCGGCAGCGGGCGCCGGGCCCTGGACATGAGGGGCACCGCCGGCCCGGGCGCTCCGGCGATGACCCTGTGGCTCGCGCCCTGCCACAGCCGGTGTGCGGACAGACCGCCCTGCCGCCGGAAGCCCGCCTGAATCAGTGGGTGATCCCCTGGAATTCCGGTAACGGACATGGGGGGTATGACCCCCAAGGACTGGGGCTTGCGCGGCACTACTGTATGGCCATACAGTAGTGTCATGGTCGGAGTCGCGCTGGCCAGTGTTTCGGGGGCGGTGCACATGGGTGCGGTCCGGCTCCCGGGGCCCCCGGCGCGCGGTCCGGCCAGCCGTGGCGGCTGTGCTGCGCCACCTGTCCAGTCCGCTGATTCGCCCGCCGGAGCCCTCAGATGTCCTCGATCGATCGCCACGTCTACCCCACCAAATCCCGCCGCATGCCCACCTGGTTGAACCGCCTCTGGTCCTGGTGCTGAGTCCCTTGCCGTGTGGATCCTGGCCACACGGCCCATCCATCGCGTCAGGCTCATGACAGCTTCGTGGTGCACGCCTTTGCGGCACGCCAGATCTGCTGTCCGTGTGCCAGGGCCGGCTGGATTTTCCGGCCGCGCCGGTCGGGTTCCTGCCTCTCCTGCCACTCCTGCCGCACCCTGTTTCGCCTGATCTCCCGGTCGCCGCCTGCCGCTGCCTGCGGCCCGCTCAGCCCCGGGCTCCCGCAGGTCCGGTCTGCTTCAGGCGGTAGATCAGCTGTGAGCGGCTCAGGCCCAGCAGCCGCGCCGCGGCCGACTGGTTGCCACCGGTGGCGGCCATCGCGCTGCGCACCAGCGCCTGCTCCAGGTCGTCCAGCGCCACGGGTTCGATCCGTCCGGCGCACGGCCCATGGCCCTGCGCCGCGCGCAACAGGCGGTTCACGCCCCGGGCCAGCGGGTGGCTGTCCGGCCCCACTTCTCCTTCTTCGCCCCCCGTGCCCACCTCGCCCGTCGCGCTGACACCGCCTGCGCCGGGCCCCTCGCCACGCGGATCGGCCGCCCGTTCGTCCGCCCCTGCGTCCGGCCTGCGTCCCGGTCCGTGCGTCAGCGCCAGCCGGCCGTCGCGGCGCCAGCCCAGCCAGCCCTCGGGCGGCTGCTCGTCGCCCAGGAACAGGTGCGGCAGGTCGATCGCGCCATCGTCGCTGGCCAGCACCACGCCGCGCTCCACCAGGTTCTCCAGCTCGCGGATGTTGCCCGGCCAGCGGTAGGCCAGCAGCGCGTCGATGGCGCGCGCGGTGAAGCCGGCCACGCGCCGGCCGTCGCGTGCGTTGAAGCGGCGCAGGAAGTGGTTGAGGAAGACGGGGATGTCCTCGCGCCGTTCGCGCAGCGGCGGCACGCGGATCGGCAGCACGTTGAGCCGGTAGTAGAGGTCCTCGCGGAAGCGGCCGGCGGCCACCTCCTGCTTCAGGTCGAGGTTGGTGGCGGCCACCACCCGCACGTCGACCTTCAGCGTCTGCGTGCCGCCGATGCGCTCGATCTCGCGCTGCTGCAGCGCGCGCAGCAGCTTGCCCTGGGCGGTCCAGCCCAGGATGCCGATCTCGTCGAGGAACAGCGTGCCGCCATGGGCGCGCTCGAAGCGGCCGGGCCGCGCGCTCTGGGCGCCGGTGTAGCCGCCGCGCTCGACGCCGAACAGCTCGGACTCGATCAGCTCGTCCGGAATCGCCGCGCAGTTGATCGCGACGAAGGGCCCGTCGGCGCGCGGGCCGATGCGGTGCAGCGCCTGGGCCAGCACCTCCTTGCCGACGCCGCTCTCGCCGAGGAACAGCACCGTGGCCTGGGTGCCGGCCGCGCGCCGCACGAGGTGGCAGGCCGCGTTGAAGCCGGCCGAGACGCCGACCACCGGGCTGTCGCCGAGCAGGGCCGCGGCGTCCGAGGCCACGAGGGCGCTGGCGGTGCCGGCCGGCACCGGGGCCCGGCCGTCCCAGGCCGCGCTGCTGACGCCATGGCCCAGCGCATCGGCCTGCAGCGGGCGCAGGTCGTCGGCGGCATCGTCCCAGTCCTCGGCCGGGCGGCCCAGGATCACGCAGCAGGGCGCGCCGTGGCCGCTGCACTGCAGCTCGCGGAAGACCACCGGCCGGCCCATGAAGCGGCTGACATAACCGCTGGCATAAGCCGTCTGCTGCCAGCACACCGGGCCGGTGGACAGGCCGCACATCTGCACATGGGCCTCGGCCTCGGCGCAGCCGTGCCAGCGGAATTCACCGAGAAAGCGGCCCTGCTCCTCGTCGAGTTCCAGCCGCACCTGCTCGACCCGCGCCACGCCTTCGAGCATGTGCAGCCGCGGGCCGATGTGCAGCGCATCGGTCGGCGCCTGGCCGCGGCGCAGGCGGTGGGCCAGCTCGGCATCGTTGGCGCCGCTGTGGTAGCCGATGCGCGCGATCAGCCCGCGCGCCTGGTCCAGCCCCAGCGAGGCGATCAGCTCACGCCGGAACACGCCCAGCGAGGAGTTGTGCAGCAGCAGCATGCGCTGCTCGTCGAGCCAGATGCGGCCCTCGTGCGGGTCGAAGCGCAGCCGGGCCAGCAGCGCTTCGGTCGGGGGCAGGGGTTCGGCCGCGGGATCCCCGGCCGGGGCAACGACGGGGGCGAGCATGGCGCGGGCGGCGGGCGCGTCAGAGCTTCCAGACCGCCTTGAGCCACAGCGCCGTGCCCTGGGTGTGCCAGCGCGCGGCCGTCTCCTTCAGCACCTTGGCCTCCAGCGAGACGCCGGCCGGCGACTGCCAGCGCACGGCCGGGCCGAGCGCCAGCACGCGGGTGCGCATGCCGTCGCCGACCACCGCGCCAGCCTGTTTGTCGTCGGTGGTCTGGTGGATCAGCATGCCCTGCAGGCCGACCTGCCAGTCCGGCGCCACGCGCTGGCCGAGGTTGAAGTCGGCGTGCAGGTACTGGCCCGAGCGGTAGTCGGTGTCGTCGTTGCGGCCGTTGATGCTGTAGGTGATCTTGGCCGAGGCATCGAGCCCGGCCGCGTTCAGGTAGGAGGCGACGAAGACCGGTCGCAGCGTCCAGTGGTGGTTGCCGGTGTTGGCCAGGCGGGTGCGGTCGTAGGCGCCGGTCGGCGCGACGACGGCCAGTGCCGCGGCGTGGTGCCATTCGGGGCCGTGCCAGGCCACCAGCGCGCCCAGCTCCGGGTCGCCGAGGGCGGTGCGGCTGTCGCTGGCACCGGCGGCGTCCACCTTCAGATCGACCAGCGGCAGCACGCCGTAGGCGCCGAACTGGCCGCCGGCCACCGGCGTGTCCGACATCCAGACGACGCGGCCGACCACCGCCGTGGCCCGCACCTTGAAGCCGGGCACGGCCGAATCGCCGTCGCCGTTGTTGAAGCGGTCGGCCCGGTAGTGGTTGACGTAGACCAGACCGTAGCTGCCCGGGGGCGGCAGCGCGCCGGCCAGGAAGCCCTCGGCCCCGGCCGCGGCGGTGGTCAGGCCGCCCTCGGTGGCGTGGGCGGCGGGTGGGATGGCGGTCAGGGCGGCCAGCGCGGACAGGGCCAGGCCCGTGGCCCGCGCCGCGGTGGCCGCGGGCCGATGGGTGGTGCTGACGGTCGACGAGAGGGTCTTCAGGGGCTTCAGGGTCTTCGAAAGGCGCATGGTTGTCTCCTGCGTGGGTGTCGCTATCGAGAACGAGGGGAGAACGAGGGGCGGCGGCCGGCCATCGCGGACCGGCCTGCGGAACCCGGGGCCGGCGATGCGGCTCGCCGGGGGGCCGGAGCGCTCGGTGCTCCGGCCGGGACGGGCGCCGCGGGGCGCAGGCTCTGCCGGCCTGTCGCGCACCGCGGGCGCGGGCTCAGGGCAGGCCCTTGCGGCGGCCGGCGTCCATGAACAGCGTGCCGCCGGCCAGTGCGTCGGCCTGCGGATCGCACAGCAGCGCGATGGCCCAGGCGATCTGCTCGGGCGTGGTGAAGGCGCCGATGGCGGACTCGGCGCGCATCGCCTCCAGCACCTCGGCCGTGGACTGGCCGTCGCGTGCGCCGCGGGCGGCGGCCACGCGGTGCAGGCGCTCGGTGTCGGCCGGGCCGGGGGCCACCAGATGGGCGGTGATGCCGCGCTCGCCGAGTGCCCAGCTGTACTGCCGCACCAGGTTGGCGAGCGCGGCATTGGCCACGCCGGCGGTGGCCGCGTAGGCGCTGGGCTCGAAGCCGTAGTGGCCGCCGATGGCCACGATGCGCGACTGCCGCCGCAGCGCCGGCTCGACCGCCCGCACCAGCCGCACCAGGCCGCCGACCTTGATGTCGACCGCCTGCACCAGCGCGGCCGTCGGTGCCTCCAGCACGCCGCCGGCCGTGGCCACGCCGGCGCCCTGCACGGCGATGCGCACCGGCCGGCCGAGCGCGGCGACGGCCGCACCGATGTCGGCGATGGCGCGGTCGTCGGCGATGTCGGTCGGGCACAGGTGCAGGGTGGCGGCTGCGCTGGCGGTGCCGGACGCGGTGGGCGCCGCCGGACGGGCGGCGTGGTCCGGTGTCACGCCCGGGGCCAGGCCCGATGCATGGCCCCTCGCAGCGGCCTCGACCTCGGCCTTCAGCCCGGCCAACGCGTCGGCCGAACGGGCGACGGCCATCACGTGCAGGCCGCGCGCCAGCAGCGCCTGCACGATGACCCGGCCCATCGCGCCGGTGGCGCCGACGACGACGGCCAGCTCCGGCCCGTGGCCCGCGGGCATGGCGGTGGATGTGGTCATGGGGGCGGCGGCACCGGCACGGCGGCCGTCAGCGGCGTCCAGGGGCGGTGACATCGGCCCTCTCCCCTCAGGCGCGACGCGCCACGTCCTGGAGCAGGCCGCGGGCCTTGGCCATCGTCATCGCGGTGTCCTCGATCATGTCCTCCTGGCCGCCGATCATCTTCTGGCGGCCCAGCTCGACCAGGATGTCGCGCGCCGGCACGCCGAAGCGGGCCTCGGCCTTCTTCGCGTGCAGCAGGAAGGTCGAGTACACGCCGGCGAAGCCCAGCGTCAGCGATGAACGGTCGACCCGCACCGCGTGGTCCATCATCGGCACCACCACGTCCTCGGCCAGGTCCATCAGCGGGAACAGGTCGCAGCCGGTGACGATGCCCAGCCGGTCGCAGACGGCGACGAAGACCTCCAGCGGCGTGTTGCCGGCACCGGCGCCCAGGCCCGCGACCGAGGCGTCGATGCGGCTGGCCCCGGCGGCGATCGCCGCCAGCGAGTTGGCGATGCCCATGCCCAGGTTGTGATGGCCGTGGAAGCCGATCTCGGTCTCGGGCCTGAGCACCGCGCGCAGCGCCTGCACGCGGGCCGTCACGTCGCCGGGCAGCATGTAGCCGGCCGAATCGGTGATGTAGATGGTCTGCGCGCCATAACCTTCCATCAACAGGCCCTGGCGTGCCAGCCCTTCGGGGCTGTTCAGGTGGGCCATCATCAGGAAGCCGGTGGTGTCCATGCCCAGCTCGCGGGCGCGGGCGATGTGCTGCGGCGCGGTGTCGGCCTCGGTGCAGTGGGTGGCCACGTGCACGCTGCGGGCGCCGCAGTCGTGGGCGGCGCGCAGTTCGCGCATGGTGCCCAGGCCCGGGATCAGCAGCACCGAGACCTTGGCCTGCGTCATCCTCGGGCAGACGGCGCTCAGGTACTCCTCGTTGCTGTGCGGCGCGAAGCCGTGCTGCAGCGAGTTGCCGCCCAGGCCCGCACCGTGCGTGACCTGGATCAGCGGCACGCCGGCCGCATCCAGCGCGCTGGCGATGCGCACCATCTGCTCGACCGAGATCTGCTCGCGCTTGGCATGCATGCCGTCGCGCAGGCTCATGTCGTGCAGCATCACGCGGCGGCCGCGCAGCGCGGCGTCATCGAACCAGGGCGTGGCGCCGGCGGTCGGCGTGGACGGGGCGGTGCTCACGAGGGCTCCTTGGATGCGGCGTTGGCGTTCGTCGATGTCAGCGGGATGGCCTGCAGCGTCAGCCGGCCGTCCAGGATCTCCTGGGCGAACATCTCGGCGGTGCGGCAGGCGGCGGCGGTCATGATGTCGAGGTTGCCGGCATAGGTCGGCAGGTAGTCGCCGAGGCCGGCGACCTGCAGGAAGACCGTCACGCGCTTGCCGTCGAACAGCGGCCCGTTGACCAGGCGGTAGCCCGGCACATAACGCTGCACCTGCTCGATCATGGCCAGCACCGAGTCGATCAGCGCCTGCTCCTTGGGCGCCTCGTCGAGCAGGCAGCTGACGGTGTTGCGCATGATCATCGGCGGCTCGGCCGGGTTGATGATGGCCAGCGCCTTGCCGCGCCGTGCGCCGCCCACGCGCACCAGCGCATCGCTGGTGGTGTAGGTGAATTCGTCGAGGTTGGCCCGCGTGCCCGGCCCGACCGACTTCGACGACAGGCTGGCCACGATCTCGGCATAGTCGACCGCCTGCACCCGGCTGACGGCATGCACGATGGGGATCGTGGCCTGGCCGGCGCAGGAGATCATGTTGACGTTCATCTCCAGCCGGTCCACGTGGGTCTGCAGATTGACCGGCGGCACGCACAGCGGGCCGATGGCCGCCGGCGTCAGGTCGACCATCAGCACGCCCAGCGCATTGAGCTGGCGCGCGTTCTCGGCATGCACGTAGGCGCTGGTGGCATCGAAGGCGATCTCGATGCCGTCGGCCTGCACGTGCGGCAGCAGGCCGGCCAGGCCGTCGGCGGTGGTCTTCAGGCCGAGGGCGCGGGCGCGGGCCAGGCCTTCGGAGGCGGCATCGATGCCGACCATCCAGACCGGCTCCAGCACCGTGCTGCGCTGCAGCTTGTAGATCAGGTCGGTGCCGATGTTGCCCGAGCCGATCAGCGCGCAGCGGATCCTGCGGCCGCGGCCTGCGCCGGCCGCGGTGGGGGATGAGGACATGGAAAACTCCGGAAATGAGGGGTCGATGCGCTCAGACGAAGCGCAGACCGACGCTGCCCAGCGACTGGAAGCGGGCGCAGACGAAGTCGCCGGCCTTGACGGCGAAGGCCTCGGTGATGCCGCCGCTCATCACGAAGCTGCCGGCCGGCAGCGCCTCGCCCAGCGCATGCAGCACCTGGGCGACGAGGGCCACCGCATCGGCCGGATGGCCCATCACCGCGGCGGTGGCGGCGATCGCCTGAGGTTCGCCGTTGCGCTCCAGCACCACGCCCAGGCTGGACAGGTCCAGGTCGTGCGGTCCGCAGGGCTGGCCGCCGGTGACGTAGCGGGCCGACGAGGAGTTGTCGGCCACCACGCTGGGCAGGTCGAACTTGAAGCCGGCGTAGCGCGAATCGATGACCTCGATGGCCGGCACGATGAAGTCGGTGGCCTCCAGCACCTGCTCGCGGGTGACGTCGGGGCCGGCCAGCGGCGCCTTGAGCACGAAGCCGATCTCGCACTCGACGCGCGGATGCACGAGGTCATCGGTGCGCACCGCGCTGCTCTCGGGCCGGGCCATGTCGGCCAGCAGGAAGCCGACGGTGGGCACGCGCACGCCCATCTGGTCCATCTTGGCCCTGGAGGTCAGGCCGGCCTTCCAGCCGACCTGGCGCCGGCCGGTGGCCAGCCAGCGGTCGCGCAGCGCCAGCTGCACCGCGTAGCCGTCGCCCAGCGTCATGCCGGGCACCTCGTCGGTCAGCTTGGGCATGGCGCGCGCGGTGGTCTGCGCGGCCTCCACGCGGTCGGTCAGGGCCTGCAGCAGGCGCTCATCCAGGCTGCGGCCCATGCTCAGCGGGTTCGTCGTGCTCACAGCGCGGCCTTTCCATGGAAGCGGGCGGTGCAGCGGCCCAGGCCGCCGATGTGGCAGGTCAGCTCGTCGCCGTCGGCGACCGTCAGCAGCTGCGATTGCGAGCCCGACAGGATCACCTCACCGGCGCGGAAGGGCAGGCCGAGCCGGCCCAGCGTGTTGGCCAGCCAGACCACCGCGTTGACCGGCGAGCCCTGCACGGCCGCCCCGGCGCTGGTCGAGAACAGCGCGCCGTTGCGCTGCAGCACCATGCCGGCCAGCGTCAGGTCCAGCTTGCGCGGGTTGCCCTTGGCCTGGCCGAGCAGGAAGACGCCGCAGCTGGCGTTGTCGGCCACCGTGTCCTGGATCTTGATCTTCCAGTCGCGGATGCGCGAGTCGACGATCTCGAAGCAGGGCGTGACGTAGGCGGTGGCGCGCAGCACGTCGGTGGCGGTGATGCCGGGGCCCACCAGATCTCGCTCCAGCACGAAGGCCAGCTCGGCCTCGGCCTTGGGCTGGATCAGCGTCGAGAGGTCGACACCGTCGGCCTCGGTGCACACCATGTCGGAGGTCAGCTGGCCGAAATCCGGCTCGTAGACGCCGAGCAGGTCCTGCACCGGCTTGCTGGTGACGCCGATCTTCTTGCCGACGACGCGCTCGCCGGCCTGCAGCCGCCGCGCCACGTAGCGCGACTGGATCGCGTAGCCGTCGGTCACGGTGATGTCGGGATGGCGTTCGAGCAGCGGCGCCAGCGTGCGCCGTTCGCGCCACGCGTCGTACAGCGCGTCGCCGCACTCTTGAATCAGATCAGGACTCACGCGGTCTCTCCCCATGTGCGTGTGTTCATCCAGCAGCCGCCACGGAACCGGCTCCGCCGGGCCGTCAGCGGCGCCCCCTGGAGGGGGAGCGGGCTTGCCCGCTGCGGGGGTGGGCTCAAAGCTTGATGCAGACGTTGCGCAGCTCGCTGTAGAACTCCAGCGAGTGGACGCCGCCCTCGCGGCCGATGCCGCTCTGCTTGCTGCCGCCGAACGGCGTGCGCAGGTCACGCAGGAACCAGCTGTTGACCCAGGTGATGCCGACGTCGACGGCCTCGGCCATGCGATGGGCGCGCCGCAGGTTCTCGGTCCAGATCGTGGTCGACAGGCCGTAGCGGTTGGCGTTGGCCAGGCCGATCACCTCGTCCTCGGTGTCGAAGGGGCGGATGTGGCAGCAGGGGCCGAAGATCTCCTCGCGCACCACGCTGGCCGTCTCGGGCAGGCCGGTCCAGATCGTGGGCTGCACCCAGGCGCCCTCGGCCAGCGGGCCGCTCATCTCGGGCACGCCGCCGCCGGTCACCAGCGTGGCGCCCTCGGCCACGGCCTTCGCGTAATAGGACAGCACCTTGGCCTTGTGCTCCTGGCTGATCAGCGGGCCGTAGTTGCTGCCGGCGTCCGACGGCCGGCCGTACTTCACCGCCTCGCAGCGGGCCTTCAGCGCGGCGACGAAGCGCTCGAACAGCGGCCGCTCGACGTAGACCCGCTCGGTGCCCAGGCAGACCTGGCCGGTGTTCATGAAGGCCGAGCGGAAGATGCCTTCCACCGCGGCATCGAAGTCACAGTCGGCGAACACGATGCCGGCGTTCTTGCCGCCGAGCTCGAAGCTCACGTCGCGGATGCCGTCGGCCGCCGCCTTCATGATGGCCGCGCCGGTGCGCGTCTCGCCGGTGAAGGTGATGGCGGCCACGTCGTCGTGGCGGGTCAGCTGCTCGCCGGCCGCGTCCGGGCCGAAGCCGTGCACCACGTTGTAGACGCCCGGCGGCACACCGACCGCGTTCATCACCTCACCCAGCAGGGCAGCCGTGGCCGGTGTCTCCTCACTCGGCTTGACGACGACGGTGTTGCCGCAGGCCAGTGCCGGGCCCACCTTCCACGTCATCAGCAGGAAGGGCGCGTTCCAGGGGCTGATGACGCCGATCACGCCCTTGGGTTTGCGGATCGCGTAGTTGAGCGCGCCGGCGCCGTCCGGCGTGTCCATGCGGAAGCTCTCGGTCGGCACGTTCTTCACCACGTCGGCGAAGATCTTGAAGTTGGCCGCGCCGCGCGGCACGAAGGCATGCGCGATCACGTGGTGCGGCTGGCCGGTGTCGGCCTCCTCGGCCGCGACGAAGTCGTCGAAGCGTTTGGTGATGCCGTCGGCCACCGCGTGCAGCAGGGCCAGGCGCTTCTCGGTGGGCATGCGGCCCCAGTCGCCGTGCAGCGCGGCGCGGGCGGCGGCCACCGCCGCGTCGATCTCGCTCTGGCCGCCTTCGGCCACGCGGTAGAGCAGGCGGTTGTCCAGCGGCGAGCGCTTGTCGAAGCGGCGCCCGCTGGCCGAGGGCACGAACTGGCCGTTGATGAAATGCAGGGTCTGCGGCGTGTCGGTCATGGGGCGCTCGCGGTCGATGGAAGGCGAAGTGAGGAGATGAGGAGACGAGGGGCCGGCGGTGCTCAGCCGCCCTGGCCGGCGGCGCGGCGGGCCAGCTCGGCGGCGCGGGCCTGGCTGGCCGGCACGCCGCCGATGGCCCAGCGGTCCGGGTGGACGTGGTCGATCTGCACCCGCACACGCTGCGGGTCGCCGCCCAGCACGCGGGCGGTGGTCGCGCTGAGCGCGGCCATCACCCGGTGCAGGGTCTCGGTCGAGCGGCCTTCCATCAGCGCCATGCGGATCAGCGGGATCTCGGCCTGCGCACGCGGCGTGCGGGCCAGCACCTCGTCGGCGGGCTCGCCGGCGATCGCGTAGAGCTCCGGGTCGACCTCGGTGATCCAGACCTGCAGCCGTTCGGGCGGCGCGTCCAGCGCCTGGGCGAAGGCCGCCGAGGCCTCGCGCAGCAGCTGCTTGAGCACCGGCCGCGGGTGGCCGGCCAGCACGTGGATGTGGGCGATCGGCATCGTGCGGGGCCTCAGGTCACGACCGTCAGGAAGGTCTCGTGCATCTTGCGGTGCACGACATCCAGCCCGCCGCCCTCGCCCAGACCCTCCCAGGTCCAGCGGATCGGCGGCTGGTCGGGATAGGACGAGTTGCCGCCCGAGAAGGTCTCGAAGCGGTTGCCCGACGGATCCCACGCGTAGATCGTGCCGCCGCGGGTCACGCCGTGGCGCGTCGGGCCGATGTCGACCTTGACGTCGTGCGCGGCCATGATGTCGCCGGCCCGGAAGACGCGGTCGATCGACTCCATGTAGAACGAGACGTGGTGCAGCTTGCCCGGCTCCGGATGGATGACGAAGGCGATGTCGTGCGCCTTGTTCGAGCAGCACAGCCACAGGGCGCCGGGGATGTCGGAGCCGGGCAGGGTCACGTACTCGGCCAGATGGAAGCCCAGCACCTTGGTGAACAGCTCCAGCACCTGGTCGACGTTCGGCCCGTAGAGCAGCGCGTGGTCGAAGCGCATCGGCGCGATGCCGGTGTCGAAGCGCGTCGAGTAGGGCTTGGGGTCGACCTGGCCGAGCTGGTTGCCGACGAAGGTCTTGTCGGCATAGAGCTCGATCAGGTGGCCGCTGGGGATCTCGAAGCGCACGCGCTCGCCGGTCTCCAGCAGCTCGCCGGCGGGGATGCGCTCGGTCTTCAGCCCCCAGTCGCGCAGGTCGGCCTCCAGCTTGTCCAGCGTGGCGGCGCTGTCGACCTTGAAGCCGAAGAAATCCATGCCGGCGCGGTCGGCGGCGCGCAGGATGATGCTGTGGTGGTCGCGCTCGTCCCAGGCCCGCAGGAAGACGCGGCCGCTGGCGTCGCGGCCCATCTCCTCCAGCCCGAGCACGTCACGGTAGTGGTGCACGCCCGCATCGAGGTCCATCACCCGGATCTGCACGTGTCCGGGGCGAAGCACGCCTGTCATGGCCATGTCGAAGTCTCCTGTGGTGGCGGGCCGTCCACGGTCGGTCTGACGGCCGGGCCCGCTCGTCGCGCCCACCGGAAGACGCTCCGGTGCGACGCATGGGAGCCACTGTAGGAGCCGGGGGAGGGCATCGTCCAATACCATCCAGGCCTTGCAGACATACCTGAAAGGCATGTCTGGTGGATGTGATGCGAAGATAATGGTATGGTTTTCCCTGATGGCGCCTGCCGCCGCACGGATCACCCAACGCGCGTCATGCGCGACATGGATCGCCCGCTGGAGCCGGCATGGAACTGCGTCACCTGCGCTACTTCGTCTGCGTCGCCGAGGAGCAGAACATCGGCCGTGCGGCGCTGCGCCTGCACATCTCGCAGCCGCCGCTGACGCGGCAGATCCAGCAGATCGAGGACGAGATCGGCGCCCAGCTCTTCCGCCGCACCGGCCGCGGCGTGGAGCTGACCGACGCCGGACGCGTGCTCTACGACGACGCGCGCCAGATCCTGGCCATGGCCGAGCGGGCGGCCGAGCGGGCCAACAAGGCGGCCCAGGGGCTGATGGGGCGGCTGGACGTGGCGGTCTTCGGCTCGGGCATCTTCGGCCCCATCCCGCAGCTGCTGCGGCATTTCCGCGAGGCCTATCCCGAGGTCAACATCGTGCTGCACACGCTCGACAAGGAGGAGCAGGTCGATGCGCTGCGCCACCGCCGGGTCAGCCTGGCCTTCAACCGCCTGATGCGGCCGGTCGACGGCCTGGTCAGCGAGACGCTGCTGACCGAGCCGCTGTACGTCGCCCTGCCCGACGGCCATGCGCTGGCCGCGGCCGATGCGGTGGCGCCCGCCGCGTTGGAGGGCCAGCCGCTGGTGCTCTATCCGACCGGCTCGCGGCCCAGCTTCATCGACCGCGCGCTGCAGCTGTGCCGCGACAGCGGCTTCGAGGCGCAGGTGGCGCAGGAGGTGGGCGACGTGGTGCACGCGCTGACGCTGGTGGCCACCGGCTGCGGCATGTGCCTGGTGCCGCGCTCGGCCACCTCGCTGCAGTTGCCGGGCATCGCGTTCCGGCCGCTGGCGCACGCGGCCCGGGTCGACCTGTGCTGCATCTACCGCGAGGACGACGGCTCGGTCATCCTGCAGGCGCTGCTGGAATCGATGCGGCGTGCGGTGGCCGAGGGGCGGGTCGGCGGCTGAGCGCCGCGGCGGCCGGGCCGCGCGCCGTGCGCGTCAGAGCCCGAAGCGCAGGCCCAGCCCCGTCAGCACGAAGCCCACGCCGAGGACGGTCACCAGCCCGATGCGGCGGGCCATCGCCGGCAGCGTGGCGGGGCTGAGGTGGGGGATCAGGCGGAAGCGGGCGTCGATCGCGGCGATGACGGTGGCCGCCAGCAGGGCCAGCTTGAGCACGATGCCGGTGACGCCCGGCAGCTGCCAGGTGGCCGGCAGCAGCAGATCGGCCAGCGCCGTGCCGTGCGGCCAGCGCAGATGGGCCAGACCGAGGCCGGTGGCCACCTGCAGCAGCAGCGCGGGCATGCCGACGCGCTCGAAGCCGGCCTCGAAATCGCGCAGGCGGGCGACCGAGCGCTCGCGCATCACGCGGGGCAGGACGGCGAGCGCCAGCACCAGATGGCCGCCGGTCCATACCATCGCACCGAGCAGGTGCAGGGCCAGCAGGCTGACGTACAGGTTCAGGCTCATCTCGACTCCGGTGGGTCCGCGCTGAGGCGGGAACCCGACCGGTGTCGTGGCGGGGCGCGGACCCCACCGTCCGCACCGGGCCGATCGCCGCTCAGGACATCTGCGATTGTTGGTAGTTCTCCAGGCCCACCGCCTTGATCAGGCGCAGCTGCTGTTCGAGCCAGTGGGCGTGGTCTTCCTCGGTGTCCTTGAGCATGGGCATCAGGATGTCGCGGGTGACGAAGTCGCGTTCGCGCTCGCACAGCGCGATGGCGCCGCGCAGGTCGTTGACGACCTTGTACTCGACGGCCAGATCCTTGGCGATCACGTCGGGCAGGTCATCGCCGATGGTCAGCGCGGCCGGCACCATGTTGGGCTTGCCACCCAGCATCAGGATGCGGCGGATCAGCGCGTCGGCATGGCCGGTCTCGTCCTCCATCTCGTGGCTGATGCGGGCGGCGATCTTCTCGAAGCCCCATTCGGACAGCATGCGCGAGTGGATGAAGTACTGGTCGCGGGCGGCCAGTTCGTAGACCAGCAGGTCGTTGAGGGTGTCGAGAACGGCGGGAGAACCTTGCATGATGGCGCGTCGCAGGTAGGCTGGGCAGGAGGCCCCGGGGTCGGGGCCATACCCGGGATCCTACGCCGCCACGCGCCCGGTCGGTCATCCCGGCGCGATCCGGTGCGATCAGGCCGACAGCAGGGCGGCCGGCAGCAGGCCTTGCAGCAGCAGGCGCCAGTCGCAGGGCGGACGCGACGGCGCCAGGCCGTGGGCGGCCTCGCCGAGCTCGGCCAGCGCGCGGCCCTCGCGGTCGAGCAGCAGCAGGCTCTGGTGCAGGCCGTCCCGTCCGGGGCGGTTCAGCAGCCAGCAGCTGTCGATGGCCGACAGGCGCAGGCGCAACTCGAAGTCCTGGCCCTCGGCCAGGAGCCAGCCGTCGCGCAGGCGCACCTCGCGCGGCTGGGCGGCGCACACCGGCAGCGACGGCGTCAGCCGCAGGCCGCAGCGCTGGCCGGACTGGGCGGCCAGCGTCATCAGCTCGACCGCGGCATCGGTGCCCAGCTGGCGGGCATAGCCTTCGGGGGCCAGCCGCAGCGCCTGGTCCAGGCTCAGGCCCAGCGTGGCGCACAGCGGGGCCCACTGCCGGGGATCGCGCAGCGCGCGCCAGCCCTGTTGCAGGGCGGCGCTCAGGCCGTCGGCGGAGGGGGGCGCGGGCCGGTCCGTCGGGGCGGCCGCCGTGTGAGATGCGGGCCGGGCCGGTGCGCGGGCCGTGCCGGGCCCGGCGGGCGTCTGCGGGGTGTCCGGCCGCATCGGCGACCGGGCGGCATCGTCCATCAGGTCCAGCCAGGCCACCGGGGCCAGGGGGCCGTCCAGCAGCCACTGCAGCGTGCAGCGGCCCTGGCCGTCGATCAGTTGCAGGCTGCGTTGCACGCCGCCATCGGGCGCGCGGGCCTCGACCGCCCAGACGCGGCCCTCGGTCCGCGGGCTGTCGTCGCCGGCGCTCTCGTGGCCCGCGCCGCTGCCGGACGAGCCGCTGCCGAGCGGACCGCTGTTGCCGCCGCTGCCGGCGTCATGGCCCAGGCCCGCGGCCTGCAGCGCCTCGGCGGACGGGGGCGCACCGGCCTGCCAGCGCAGGCTGCCGTGGCGCCCCTGGGCCAGCATGCGCAAGGGCCACAGCGTGGCCAGGGCCGTGTGCAGGCCGTCGGCGTCCAGCGGCAGCGGCCGCACCTGCAGGCTGTGGCTGTCCGGGCAGGGCGGCGTCGGGTGGTGCAGATGGGCCTCCAGCAGCTGGCGCTCGCGGATGCCGATGGCGGCGGCCACCAGCGGCTGCAGCGCCGCCCAGCCCAGCGTGTCGCCGCGCAGCCGTCGGCGCAGATCCTGGGTGTGGCCGACGATGCGGGCATCGCGGGCGCCGGGGCCCAGACGATCGATGCGGGCCAGGTGCGCGGCCGGGCCGTCGTCGATCACCTGCCAGGGGTTCTGGCGGGGCGGGGCCGGCCGGAGCGCCGGTTCGGCAGCGCGCCGGGGAGCGGGAAATGCAGCCATGGGACGTCCGCCGCACAGGGCGGCGCATCAGGTCCGCAGGGCTGGCCTCAGGCTGGCGGCGGGCGTGGGTCGGGAGCGGCGGAGAAGGCCGTGAGGACGCCCCGCGCCCGGGCGGCCGATCGTGCGGCGGGCGTGTGTGGGGCCGTCAGGCTTGCATGGTAATGCGAACCATTCGCATATGGCAAGCGAGGCGATCGCGCCCTGCCGACGTCCGCGGGCGGCTCAGCGCGACGTGTCGGTGGCTGGGCGGCCGATGGCCGGCGGCGCGGGCTTGCGCGTGGCCAGCCAGATGGCGGGCAGGATCAGCGCCGCGCCGGCCGCGTGGTAGGCCTGCGGCGGCTGGCCCAGCAGCAGCCAGGACAGCAGCGCGCCGTACAGCGGCGCCAGGTAGAGCACCAGCGCGCTGCGGGCCGGTCCCAGCTCGCGCATCATCAGCGCGTAGGCGCCGTAGCTGAAGACGCCGGGCAGCAGCGCGGCCAGCACGATCAGGCCCCAGGCCTGGGGCCCGAGTGCGGGGGTGGGCGTCAGCACCGCCTCCAGCAGCGTGAACGGCAGCAGCACCACGACGCCCCCCGCGGCGATCGCCGCCAGCCGCGGCAGTGGCGCCAGGGCCGAGCGCCAGCGCGCCAGCAGCAGCGAGTAGGCGGTCCAGCTGACGGCCGCCAGCGCGATCCAGCCGTCACCCGGGTTCGGCCGCACCGACAGCAGCGACAGCGGCTGCCCCTTGCTGATGACCAGCAGCACGCCGGCCAGCGCACAGATCAGGCCCACGCGCTGGGTCAGCGCCATGCGCTGGCCGCTCAACCGCGTGTCCAGCAGCGCGATGGCCACCGGCGATGCGGCATAGATCAGCGCGATGTTGACCGGCGTCGTGCCCTGTCCGCCCATGTAGACGATGGCGCCGCAGATCCACATGCCGAGCGCGCCCAGCACCAGCGTGCGGCCGGCCTCGGCGCGCAGCACCGCGCGCTGCTGCCACAGCGTGCGGCCGACCCAGGGCAGCAGCAGCGCGCAGGCCAGCGTCCAGCGGCCGAGGGCCAGCTGGTGCGGCGCGATGCGGCCATCGGCCACGCGGGCGATCAGGTAGTTGGACGACCACAGCGCGGGCGTCACCCACAGCAGGATCAGGGCGAGGCGGTGGCGGGCGGCTGGGGTCACGGGCTCTGGGCGGCGAGGGGAGGCTGCGGCGGGGTGCCGCGGGTGCCCTGCGGCTGGGCATCGCAGGCGGCGGCGACCGATTGTGGCGGCCGGTCCCCCTGTCGCCAGCGGGCGCGGCCCGGGCCCGGCTGTGCATCGGCGCCGGACGGCTGGGCCCGGCCGCCGCACTGCAGCGCCGCCGTCAGCGGCTGCAGCCGCGCGCGGCGATCGGCCAGACCGCCTCGACGCGGCCGTCGCGCACCACCACCAGCGTGTCGTGCAGGTTGAAGGTCGGGTCGCAGTGGCCGGGGATCAGCTGCAGCACCTGGCCGGCGGCCGGCGGGTGCGCGTCGGCCGGCCAGTCGGCCACGCCGTGCTCGTCATTGGCCTGCCAGTGCGACCACGGCGCCTGCGGCGCACACGGCCGCGGCGGGCCGCTGTCGGTGGCCAGCGATTTCAGGCCGGCGTCCAGCACCCGGCGCCACGGGGCGCCCGCGCGGCGCACCGCGTCGCCAGCGCTGCTGATGACGGTGCTGGACAGGAACAGCGCCGGCTCGAACACGGCGTCGCTCGCCAGGCTGTGCGCATCGGGCTGGTTGTCGGCGTAGTCGCGGTCGAGGAAGGCGTAGCTGCCGGGCTGCAGCTCGGTCAGCACGCGTTCGGCATCGGGCGCCGGGTCGAGGTCGAAGGCCAGGCTGCCGGTGCCGCCGCCGCTCACGCGGCGTGGCGGCCGGCCGTCGGCGCGCAGGGCCTCGACGATGGCGCGCGTGCGCTGCGCGGCGGCGCGCACGGCGGCACGGCGTTCATCGGCCCCGCGCAGGTGCTGCAGCGCGCCCTGGTAGGCCTGCAGGCCGTCCCAGTCCAGGCCGGGCGCGGCATCGATGGCCGCGACCAGCGCCCGCACGGCCTGCGCGTCGTGCACGCCGCAGCGGCCCTGGCCGACGTCGATCTCGACCAGCACCTGCAGCCGGCTGCCGTGGCGCCGGGTGGCGGCGTCCAGCCAGTCGATCTGGCGCCGGTCGTCGACGACGATGGCCAGGCGTGGTGGTGCGTCCGCGGGGCAGGGCGGCTCGGCGGCCGGGTTGACGGTGTCGCCCGGGGCGGTGGGGTGGCCGGTCGGCGGGCTGGCTGGCGGGCAGGTGCTGATGCTGGTGCCGGTGCCGGTGCCGGTGCCGTTCGTGGCCGCGCGGGCGCGGGGTGCCGCCCAGCCGGCCAGCCAGTCGGCCTGGGCGGCCGAGGCGGGCTGGTTGCTGATCAGGATGTCGCGCACGCCGGCCTGCAGGAAGGGCCAGGCCTCGGACACCTTCTGGCAGCAGATGCCGACCGCGCCGAGCGCGATCTGCGCCCGGGCGATCTCCGGGCACTTGTGGGCCTTGCCGTGCGGGCGCAGCGCGACGCCGGCCGCGTCGGCCGCGCGTTGGGCGCGGCGCAGGTTGCGCTCGAAGGCGGCGGCGTCCAGCCACAGCGTGGGCGTGGGCAGATCGGCCAGCGCCTGGCCGGGTTGTGGCAGGGGCGGGGCCTGCCAGGAGGAGGGCGTGTGCATCGTCGGTCGGGGGGCGGAGGTGATGGGGCGTCTCAGGCGGCCGGGCCGTCCATCGCGGCGGCGAACTCGGCATCGGGCAGCAGCGCGCCGCCGGTGGTCCACGCGACATGGGTGGCCCGGGCCAGATGCGCGCCGACGCCGCTGCGTGCCAGCCAGGCGCGGGCGGCGGCCAGATCGCCCGCGCCGTCCGCGGCCGCCTTGTCCGACAGCGCCTGCGCACGGGCCAGCCACAGCGGGCCGTCCAGCGCGGCGGCGGCCGAGGGCTCCAGCCGCAGGCCGGCCGCCGTGTGGGCGGTGCGCATCAGCGCGCGCAGGCGCGCGTCGGTGACGGTCAGCACGCCGGCCAGCCGGTGGCCGACCTGCTCGGCCACCAGGGCCGAGGCCCGCGGCACCGCCAGGCCGTCGGCCAGCGTGCGGTTGTCCAGGCCGATGTCGTAGACGGCGGGCGGTTGCGGCGCACGCGCCAGTTGCGCCAGCAAGGGATGGGCCGCGCACACCGCCGGATGGGCGACCAGCAGCTGCAGCAGCAGGCAGGGCGAGGCCACCGGCTCGACGAAGAAGGGGTGGACGTGCGCACCGAACAGCCGCTGCAGACCCCAGGCGATGCCACCCGGCGCGCCGCCGACGCCACACGGCAGCCAGACGATCAGCGGATGCTCGGCATCGACGCGCCGACCGGCGTCCGCCAGCTGCCGCGCCAGGCCGCGGGCGGCGGCCGCATAACCGAGGAACAGCGCGCGCGAGCGCTCGTCGTCGACGAAATGGGCGCGCGGGTCGGCCTCGGCGGCGGCGCGCCCGGCGGCGACCGCGGCGGCATAGTCGCCCGTGTGCTCGACCACCCGCACGCCGTGGCGGCGCAGGCGGTCCTTCTTCCAGCCCTTGGCCTCGGCCGACATGTGGACGGTGGCGCGAAAGCCGAGCGCCGCCGCCATCAGGCCGATGGCCATGCCCAGATTGCCGGTGGAGCCGACCGCGATCTCGTGCTCGGCGAACAGCGCACGGGCCTGCGGTGAGGCGAGCACGGCGGCCTGTTGTGACGGAGGCGCCGGTGGCGCCGGTGGCGCGTCCGCGGCCAGCAGGCCGTGGCGGCGGGCCAGGGTCTCGGCCTGCAGCAGCACCTCGTGGAAGCCGCCGCGGGCCTTGACCGAGCCGGCCAGCGGCAGCTGGTGGTCGGCCTTGATCCACAGCGCGCCGGCCGCCTGCGGCAGGCCGAGCGCGGCCTGCAGCGCCGGCTGCGCCAGCAGCGGTGATTCGATCACGCCGCCGGCCGCGGCCAGGGCCGGGTCGCAGGCGGCCAGCACCGGGGCGCAGCGCGCCAGCCGGGCCTCGGCGTCGGGCAGGGCGGCGGCGAGGGCGTCGGACTCGGTTTCGGCGGCGTGCGCAGGGGCGGTGTCGGGATCGGTCCCTGTGCTGATCCCGGCCCTGGCCCCGGCCCCGGTCGGGTGGCCCCCCGGTCGGGCCGCGTCATCCCGCTCCTGCGGCGCGGCCGGCAGGCGGACCGGATGGCCGGCGCGGTCCTGCGTCCACAGCAGCGGCCGGCCCTGGCGCAGGGCATCGAGGTCGAGCGGGCCGGCCCAGGGGACGTCGATCGCCGGTGCCGCGGCGCGGGCGGGCGCGTCGCCCGGCAGGGTGACTGTCGTGGACGCCGCGGGTGCGTGGGCGCTCACGGGCGAGGGCGAGGGCGAGGGCGTCAGGCCGGGCCTGTGGTCCGGCGCATCGGTGGCAGTGATCTCGGTCATGGCGCGGATGCTGGCGTGGGCGGGCGGTGCGGGCAAGCGGCTTATAGTGGTCCGGGCATGAGTGTCACTGATGATCTGCGGCGTCTGTCCGCGCCGTCCGGCGCCCCGCTGAACGCCTCCGTCCTGTCCTGGTTGCGCTGCTTCGACGCGACCGCCCGCTGCCTGAGCTTCACCCAGGCCGCCGATGGGCTGTGCATCAGCCAGGGTGCGGTCAGCCAGCAGGTGCGGCTGCTCGAGGAATGGCTGGGCCGCACCCTGTTCGAGCGCCGGCCGCGGGCGCTGGCGCTCACGCCCGACGGCCGGCGCCTGGCCGCGATGACCGCGCCGGCCCTGGCCACGCTGGCCAGCGCCGTGGCCCAGCTGCGCCTGCCGCCGTCCGACGGCACGCTGGCGCTGGGCTGTGCGCCCTCGTTCGCGATGGGCTGGCTGACGCCCCGGCTGGGCGACTGCTTCCGCCGCCATCCGGGGCTGGCGCTGCGGGTGGTCAGCCTGTTCACGGTGCCGCGCGATCTGCCGGCCGAGGGCCTGGACGCCTGGATCGGCTACCAGCCCGAGCCCCCGGCCGGCGAGCATGTGGAGCCGCTGCTCGACGAATGGCTGTTGCCGGTGGCCGCGCCGTCCTGGCTGGCCAGTCCACGGCGGACCGTGCAGCCCGCCGATCTGCTGCACGATGACCAGCCCTGGCCGGGCGCCCACGCCAGTGATGAGTGGGGCTGCTGGCTGGCGGCCGTGGCCACCGGCCTGCGGCACGAGCCGGCGGCGCTGGCCCGTCGGCTGAGCGCGGGTGGCGGCGCCGTGGCACGCCTGTCGGCCGAGGCGCTGGCGCCGCTGCTCGGCCTGTTCGCCGGGCCGGCGGGGCGGGCGGACAGGGCCGACGGGGACAACCGGGCTGATCGGGCCGACCGGGCTGACCGGGCCGACAAGGCGCCAGCGGCCGGTGTCGAGCCGCCGCCCCGCGCCGGGGCGGGACCGGCCCTGGCGCCGCCCGAGGCCTGGGCCGCCGCGCTGGCCGGTGGCCGTCGCTTCAACCTGGTGCAGCTGTCGGTGGCGGCGGCCCAGGCCGGCCAGGGGGTGGCGCTGGCGCGCTGGTCGCTCGTCGCCGATGAGCTGGCCGAGGGCCGGCTGCTGGCGCCCTGGGGGGTGGCCGTGCTCAGCCCGGCGCGCTACTGGCTGGTGGCCTCGTCGGCGGCGGCCGCCTCACCCGCGCTCGGCTTGCTGCGCGACTGGCTGCGCGATGCCCTGGCCGCCGAGGCCCAGGCCCGGCGCCAGCGCCTGCTGCAGCATGGGCTGGTGCTGGTCGATGGCGCGGGCGTCCCGGCCGGCGATGTCGCCCATCGGCGATGATGCGCGCCCCGTCGACCGATCGCGCGGCACCGTCCCGCCACCCCGCACCATGCCCATGTTGTCCACGCTCGAACTGCATCCGGCGGAGCCCGCCACCGCCAGCCTGATCGTGCTGCACGGCCTGGGCGCCGACGGCAGCGACTTCCTGCCGGTGTGCCGCGCCCTCGATTTCCGTCGCACCGGCGCCGTGCGCTGCGTGCTGCCGAATGCCGCACCGCGCCCGGTCACCCTCAACGGCGGCCACCGCATGCCGGCCTGGTACGACCTGTACGCGGCCGACATCGGCGGCGACCGGCCGGAAGACGAGGCCGGCCTGCGCCAGAGCATCACCGACGTCCATGCGCTGATCGACCGCGAGATCGCCCGCGGCGTGCCGGCGCACCGCATCGTGCTGGCCGGCTTCTCGCAAGGCTGCGCGATGACGCTGCTGGCCGGCCTGCGCCATCCGCAGCGCCTGGCCGGCCTGGCCGGCCTGTCAGGCTATCTGCCGCTGGCCGCCACCACGGCGGCCGAGCGCTCGGCCGTCAATGCCGATCTGCCGGTCTTCCTGGCGCACGGCCAGAACGACGAGGTGGTGGTGCCGGCCCGCGGCGAGGCCGCGCGTGACGCGCTGCTGGCCCTCGGCCAGCCGGTGGACTGGCACACCTGGCCGATGGGCCACGCGGTCTGCCAGCCCGAGATCGACGCGCTGCAGGCCTGGTTGGACCGCGTGCTGGCGGTCTGAGGTCGGAGCGGCCTCGGGGCCGTGGCGCTCGCCGTGGGGCCCGTGCAGCCGCACGGCCGGCCCCCGGCCGCGTGGCCTCAGCCGCGGTTCCGGCCGCGGCGCAGGCCGGCGCCGCAGACGGCCAGGCCGCCGAGCATCAGGGCCCAGGTCGCCGGCTCGGGCACCGCGCTGGTCACCGCACTGGTCACCGCCGGTGCGGTGTAGCTGACGGTGGCCGCGGCCTGCAGCGAGGTCGCGCTGATCTCGCCATGGCGCCGGCCGCTGAGATCGCCGTAGCCGCCGCTCCAGGTGTCGTTGACGATGAAGCTCAGCGTGTTCACGCCCTCGACGAAGGGGCCGGTGATGCGCGCGATCGGGTCACCGCTGACGTACTGGAAGCTGTACGGCGAGGCGCTGCCGCCGGCCGTCATCACCATCGCCGTGCCGCTGCCCGTGCTCAGCGCCAGGCTCAGGATCTCGGTGCCGTTGAGCTGCACCACCGCGCGGTCGTCGGCCGTCAGCAGCGAGAAATCGAGGGCGGCGTTGCTGAAGCCGGCCGGCAGGACGAAGTCCAGCGTGGCGGTCCAGAAGTCGTCGACACCGCTGTGGTCGGCGGAGATCGACAGGTCGAGGGTGTCGGCCGAGGCCGCCGACACCGCGCCGGCGGCCAGCAGGCCGGCCAGCAGGGGCTTCAGGATGGGGTTCATGTGGGGTTTCCAGACGACGTCGCGGGCGGTTCGACGTGGACCGCCTCTAGGGGGGTGATGTTGCATCAACGCATCACTCGCGGCGGCGGCGTTCCCCAGGCAAAAGCCACGAATGGCCCCCGATCGGCGGCCCGAGAACCGGGGCGCGCGGGGCGCGAGCCGCACGGCCCGGCCGGCGGCCCGTGGCCGATGATTCCCGCCATTCTGGATGAAAGTTCCAATATGATGGATTCATGGGCATCGAAGACCAGATCGCACGACGCATCCACGGCCTGCGCCGCACCCGCGGACTGACGCTGGAGCAACTGGCCGCGGCCAGCGGCGTCAGCCGGTCGATGATTTCGCTGATCGAGCGGGCCGAGACCAGCCCCACCGCCACCGTGCTGGACAAGCTGGCCGATGCGCTGGGCGTGCCGCTGCCCTCGCTGTTCGCCGTGCCGGACGACGACGGCGAGCCGACGCCGCTGGCCACCCGCGCGCAGCAGGCCGAGTGGACCGATCCGGCCACCGGCTATGTGCGTCGCCAGGTGTCGCCGGCCAGCGCGGACCCGGCGCTGGAACTGGTCGAGATCCAGTTCCCGCCCGGTCAGCGGGTGAGCTTCGAGTCGCCGCAGCGGCCGGTGCGCGTGCAGCAGCTGGTGTGGATGCTGGACGGCGAGATGGAGATCGCGCTCGACGGCCGCATCTGGCGCCTGCGGGCCGGCGACTGCCTGCGCCTGGTGCTCGACCACACCATCACCTTCCACAACCCGACCCCGAAACCGGCGCGTTATGCGCTGGCCCTGACCACCCAGGCCGCGCCGCTGCGCGGCAGGAGTCCTGCATGAGCCCCGATCCCGATCCCGACGCCGGCATCCGCCCGGTGGCCTGCACGCTGGAGCGCCACGGCGCGGCCATCCTCGACATCTTCAACGACGCCATCGTCAGCTCGACCGCGCTGTACGACTACCAGCCGCGCCCGCCGCAGGCCATGGCCGCCTGGTTCGAGGCCAAACGCCACGGCGACTTTCCGGTCATCGGGCTGGAGGCGGCCGACGGCACGCTGCTGGCCTTCGGCAGCTACGGCACCTTCCGCGCCTGGCCGGCCTACAAGTACAGCGTCGAGCATTCGGTCTACGTGCACCGCGACCACCGCGGCCGTGGCCTGGGCCGGCGCGTGATGCAGGCGCTGATCGAGCGTGCCCGCGCGCAGGGCCGCCATGCGCTGATCGGGGCCATCGACAGCGCCAACGCCGGCAGCATCGCGCTGCACGAGTCGCTGGGCTTCGAGCGGGTGGGGCTGTTCCCGCAGATCGGCTTCAAGTTCGGCCGCTGGCTGGACGTGGCCTTCTACCAGCGCCTGCTGGACACGCCGGAACAACCCGTCGACGGCTGAGCCGGTCCTGCAGCGCTGCCACGGCGCGCTGCGGGCTCACCCTGTCGCGTCCGTGCGGTTCTCGCGTTAAATTTCTGGCTGTCGGCTGCCGTACGGGCCACACCCGTCGTCCACTGCCCGCTGCCGGGCGCGCCTGCGCCCCTGGCTCACCGCCATGCGCATGCCTCCGCCACCCGTCGCTGAAGAAGCCGTGATCGACCGCGCCCGGTCCGATCCACGCCGTCTGGCCGCGCTGCAGGCCACCGGTCTGCTCGACACGCCGCCCGACGAAGGGCTGGACCGCCTGACCCGGCTGGCCAGCCGCCTGATCGGCGTGCCGGTGGTGGCCATCACGCTGCTGGACGCCGAGCGCGACGTCTACAAGAGCCAGCACGGCTTTCTCGAACCGCTGGCCACGCTGATGCAGTACAGCGGCCGCACCTTCTGCCAGCACACGCTGCTGGACGACGCGCCGCTGGTGCTGGACGACACTGCCGGCACCGCCGGCTATGCCGAGGTGCCGACGGTGCAGACGATGGGTCTGCGGGCCTATGCCGGCGTGCCCTTGTGCGATGCCCAGGGCCAGCACATCGGCAGTTTCTGTGCCCTCGATTTCCAGCCCCGCCACTGGCGCGACATCGACATCGACCTGCTGCGCGAACTGGCCCAGACGGTGATGCGCGAGCTGGCCCTGCGCCGGGCGCTGCGGCAGACGCAGCGCGCCGAGGAGGCCCGTCGCGCCTTCCTCACCGAGATGAGCCACGAGATCCGCACGCCGATCCATGCGGTGCTGGGCAGCGCGCATCTGCTGGCGCAGACCGCGCTGGACGAGACCCAGCGCGGTCATCTGCAGCGCCTGAGTACCGCCAGCGAGCACCTGCGCGGCCTGGTCGACCGCCAGCTGGAGCTGGCCCGCATCGAGTCCGGCCAGCTGGAGCTCGAGCAGATCGAGCTGGCCCTGCGGCCCTTGCTTGACGGTGCGCTGGCGCTGGTGGCCCAGGCGGCCGAGGCCAAGGGGCTGCGCCTGACGCTGGACGCCGACACGGCCGTGCTGCCCGAGCGGCTGCGCGGCGATCCGACCCGGTTGCGGCAGATGCTGCTGAACCTGCTGGCCAACGCGGTGAAGTTCACCGAGCGCGGGGGGGTCACGCTGGCGGTGCAGGTCGAGCAGCGGCTGCCGGCGGCGGCCGGGATGCCGCCGCGCGTGTGCCTGCGCTGCGAGGTGCGCGACACCGGCGCGGGCCTGCGTCCCGAGCAGCTGGCCCGTCTGTTCCAGCCCTTCCGTCAGGCCGATGCCTCGACGGCCCGCCGCCATGGCGGCAGCGGGCTGGGCCTGTCCATCGTCAAGCGCCTGGCCGCCATCATGGGGGGCCGCTGCGGTGCGGACAGCCAGCCCGGGCAGGGCAGCCGCTTCTGGTTCAGCGTCTGGCTGGATGTCGTCGAGGGGGTGGCGGCCGAGGCTGGCGCGGCCATGTCAGCCCCGCCGGCGACCGACGCCGCGCCGCCCGCCGACGATGATGACCGGGCCTGGCTGCGCCATCAGGCCGCCGGCACCCGTGTGCTGGTGGCCGACGACAACCCGATCAACCGCGAGGTGCTGGCGGCCTTGCTGGGCGCGGCCGGCCTGCAGGCCGTCGTCGTCGACGATGGTCTGCAGGCGCTGGTGGCCTGTGGCCAGGGCGAGCGCCTGATCCTGATGGACATGGAGATGCCCGGCCTCGACGGTGTGGCCGCGGCGGCCGCGGTCCGCGCGCGCGACGGGCTGATCCAGGTGCCGATCGTCGCGATGACGGCCCATGCGGCACCGGCCGAGCGCGAACGCTGCCGGGCCGCCGGCATGGACGATTTCCTCGTCAAGCCGGTCCACCCGGCGCATCTGTATGCGACCCTGCGGCGCTGGTTGACGGCCGGGCGGCCCCGCCCCGGCTGAGGCGGGGTCCGCGCTGGCGCGGGCTTACAGCGGCCGGCCGGCGCGCTGCGTCAGCCAGGCCGGGGCGTCCTGCAGGCAGACCGCGCGCAGGAAACGCTGCATCGCCGCGTCGCCGACCGAGGTCGTCTCCGGGCGGGTGCTGCTGGGCCAGGGGCCGCCGTGCTGCTGGGCGGCGGTCACGGCCACGCCGGTGGGCACGCCGCTGAACAGCACGCGGCCGGCGATCGCCATCGCGCCACGCACCAGGGCCTGGGCCTCGTCCGAGGCCTGCTCGGCGCCCCAGACGGTGACCGTCAGGCTGCCGCCGATGGCGTCGAGCAGCTGCAGCGCCTGGTCGACGCTGGCGCAACGCACGACGATGCTGGCCGGGCCGAAGACCTCCTCGCGCAGCGCGTGCTTGGCGATGAACTCCAGCGCGCTGACCTGGGCCAGCACCGGCTTGGGCGGCTGGCCTTCGGGGGCGGTCTCGGCCAGCAGCAGCTCGGCGCCGGCCTCACGCCAATGGGCGATGCCGCCGTCGAAGGCCGCGCGCATGTGGCGCGTCAGCATCGCGTGCGGGGTCTGCGGGCGCAGGGCCTCGGTCAGCTGCGCGACGAAGGCGTCGTTGACGGCCTTGGCGTCCAGCCCCGGCTGCAGCTGGTCGATCAGCACGATCACGCCCGGGTTGGTGCAGAACTGGCCGCAGCCCAGCGTGATCGAGCCGGCCAGCGTGGTGACCAGCGCGGCGCCATCGGCGGCCAGCTTGGCCGGCAGCGCGATGACCGGGTTGACCGAGCCCAGCTCGCCGTAGAACGGGATCGGGCGCGGGCGGTTGGCGGCCTCGGCGGCCAGGGCGGCGCCGCCCTGGGTCGAGCCGGTGAAGGCACCGGCGGCGATGCGCGGGTGGCGCACCAGGCGCACGCCGACATCGCGGCCGCCGCCCTGCAGCAGGCCGATCAGGCCGGCCGGCAGGCCCTGCGCGGCCAGCACCTGCTGCGCCAGGCCGTGCACCTTGGCCGACAGCAGCGGGTGGCCGCTGTGCGCCTTGACGACGACCGGGCAACCGGCGGCCAGCGCCGAGGCGGTGTCGCCGCCCAGCACCGAGAAGGCCAGCGGGAAGTTGCTGGCCGAGAACATCGCCACCGGGCCCAGCGGCACGGCCCAGCGCTGCATGGCCGGATGGCCGGCCGGCGGCGGGCCGGCGACGGCCGGATCATCGGTGTAGGCGAACGGGGCGCCGGCCTCGGCCAGCGTGGCGAAGCGGCGCAGCTGGAAGGCGGTGCGGTCGAGCTCACCGTTCAGGCGCACCGGGCCCAGCGCGCTTTCCTGGTCGGCCAGGGCGACCACGGCCTCGCGGTCGGCTTCCAGGGCGTCGGCCAGGCCGCGCAGCAGGGCGGCGCGGGTGGTGCCGGCGGCCGACTGCCAGGGCCCGAAGGCGGCGGCCGCGGCCTCGCAGGCGGCGTCGACCTTGGCCGGGGTGTGGGCGGTCAGTTCACCCAGCACCTGGCCGGTGCGGGCATCGTAGGAGACGACAGAAGTCATGGCGGTTCGGGCGAGGGCCGCGGGGCGCCGGACAGGCCGTCGGAAGACGGTCCGCACGGGGGGCGGCGGTGGATCGGACCCATGCCAGGCACGGGCGACAGCGCCGATGTTACCGTTGTCATCGCCGTTTTGCAGCCCGACGCGCCGGCCGACCGCGCGTGACGTCCTGTGCAGTGGCGCGGCTGCTGTTTGCGCTTGCTCACCCATGTCACATCCGGCCCACATCGGGGCATCGGGGGCGCCGCTATGGTCGACGCGTCCGCCCGATCCCGGCTGGCCCGGTGCCGTCCGCGCCGCCGGCCCCGGGCCTCCAGGCCTGCGCCGTGTGTCCGGTCCTTCCACCGGAAGCGGGCGAAGGCTGCGGCCGCCGTCGCGGCCAGATCCGATCCGCCATGTCCCTGTTCCGCATCACCACCGCCGAAGGCCTGGCCTGGGCCCGCACCGCCGCACCCGACCTGCCGATGGAAGAGCACGTCGCGCGCGAGCGGGCGGCGATGCGCCTGCGGCAGAGTCCGGTCCGCCCGTTCGGCGCGACCGAGATGCCGCGCAGCGGCCCGGCGATCCGGTCGGCCCATTCAGCCCATTCAGCCCATTTGACTCACTCGGCCCTGGCCGTCGTCCACCCCGGCCAGGCGACGCCCGGCGGCCCCTGGCCGTCGTGGGAGGAAACCGTGCTGGATGCCGAGCGTGCCGCGTCCCGGCGCCGGGCGGAGCCCGATGCCGCCCCTGCGGGCGTGACGCCGACCCGTGGCGCGACCGGGCACCGCGCCGCGCCGGCCGATCTGCCGCCCGCATCCGGCGATGGG
This sequence comes from Pseudaquabacterium rugosum, assembly GCF_038066575.1. NCBI lineage: Bacteria > Pseudomonadati > Pseudomonadota > Betaproteobacteria > Burkholderiales > Sphaerotilaceae > Pseudaquabacterium > Pseudaquabacterium rugosum. The sequence continues at coordinate 48,251 of NZ_JBBUTF010000032.1, forward strand.
CCGGCCCGGCCGTCCGCGCGGTCGTCGGCGGCCGATGCCTCGCCCGCGCGCGCCGCCCGTCACGCACCGGATGGCCCGGGTCGGCGTGCCGGTCGCGACGGGGCGGAGGTACCGTCCGGCCGCCGTGGCGGCGGCGGGCGGTCCCGGCGTCCGGTCCGGCGGGCCGAGGATGAAGGCCGCCGCGGCCAGCGCCGGCTGCTGCAGGTGGCCGTGCTGGTCGTCGGTCTGGTCGGGGTCTGGCAGCTGGGCGCGCACTGGATGACGCGGCCGGAGGCGTCCACCACCAGCGCCGCGGATGCCCACCGCAGCGCCTTCGTGCCGGACGGCGCCACGGCCGGCGCGACGGGTGCGGTCGGCGCGACCGGCACCGTCCCCCCCGCGGTGGCCGACACAGCGGCTGCCGACGGCCTGCGTCCGGCGGTCGATGCCGCGGCGCTCGGCCTGCCGCTGCCGCCGGCGGCCGTGGTGCTGCCGGACACCGCACAGCGCGTGGAGCGCCCGGGCCTGGGCCACTGGCTGGCCTTGACGGCCCACAGCACCGTGCCCTGGGCGCAGCTGGTCGAGTTCTACCGCGGCCAGGCCGCGCAGGAACAGGCGGCGCGCGCCGGCCTGCCGGCGCTGGAGGCGTCCGGCGGCGTCGGCCTGCGGCCGGTGGCGGGCGCCACCGCAGCGGGGGCCGCCACCCCGACGGCCGCCGTGCTGGAGGCCTCGCCCGGCGCCGGCCAATGGCAGCTGACCTTCCAGGACGGTGCCGATGGCGCACGCCGGGCCGTGCTGCTGCTGCAGGACGGCGATGCCGTGCGCGTCAGCTTGAGTCGCTGGGTGCCGGCGGCCGCGGGCACCACCGTGGGTCGCGGTACGCCGTCACCCGCAGCACCCGTCCCGGTGACGGCCGTGGCCTCGCCGCAGGGGATGTCTGGCGTCCGCTGACAAGCCGTGAACGAACCGCCGATCGACCGTGGGGAGCGCATGGCTGCTGATTGCCGCAGTGGCGCGAGGAGGCGGGAGCCGATGCGCAGCGGGAGCGGTGTGAGGGCCGTTTGTG
>NZ_JBBUTF010000033.1:0-46303 GCF_038066575.1 Pseudaquabacterium rugosum
AGACCAAGCGCAAGCGGATGGGCTGGAGCGACGACTACCTGCAGGGCTTGTTCGGCCTGACGCCGTGCTCAGCGCTTCAACCACAGGATCCGGCTGCGGGCTAATGCAATCGCCCTGGGACATGTACCAAGTGGAGCAGTGACCACGGTCTTGATCGCTTGCTTGTGCAGCCGAAACCGATGAACAGTTTGGCCCCGGAATTCCTAGAAGCCCCCAAAAGACAAATCGGACCAACTCAGTAGATACCGCCAGTCGGTCGGCATCTCTGCCGTACCGCACAAGGGGCATGGCGAATCAACACGACCGTCCCGACAGACGCCTGCCAGTTGCCATGGACGACCAGTAAGCCTCGGGCGGGACTGCCAGCATCAAGAGCCACGGTGCGGCCGGTGATGCTTGTGGGCTGCACGCCCGCACGGTGTCCCAACCCACAGCGCGGGCATGCCGTGGACTGGCTGTCAGCCCTCGGCCGTCACAGCCCTCTGCGTGACAGGACGGAACTCCGGCAAGGTCGGATGACGGTGCCGTGAACTCCCCGACTTCAGATCGTCGAGGTAGTCAGCCCAGGCTTGCATCATTTGCACGCGGCTCAGGATGAGCTCTGTGCGGTTGTAGGCTCGACCGTTGGCGTCCTTGACCGCATGGTCGAGCTGCATCTCGACCACCGACTCTGGGATCTCCAGCACCTCCACGATCAGAGTCCGAGCCGTGGCCCGGAAGCCGTGGGCTGTCGCGGTATCTGCATCGAAGCCAAGGGCACGCAGCGCGGCGTTCAACGTGTTCTCGGACAGGAAGCGCCCTGGACGCCCCTCGGCCGGAAACACCACGCCGGTGTGCCCCGTGTGCTTGTACAGAGCCTCCAGGATCGTCACTGCCTGCTTGGGCAGTGGCACGAAGTGCGACTGCCCATCAGCTTTTTCCCGCTTGGTGCGCTTCAGGCGCGCGGACGGAACGTAGAACAACCCGTTGTCCAAGTCGAACTCATCCCACAGTGCCTGCCGCAGTTCACCGGGCCGCAGCATCAGCATGGGGGCCAAGCGCAAGGCCGACTTCACGACGAAAGTGCCGCTGTAACCGTCGATGGCCCGCAGCAGGGTGGCCAGCGGCTCGGGCTTCACGATGGCGGCGTGGTGCTTCACAACCGGCTGCCGCAAGGCATCTCGGATGTCCTGGCAAGGGTCCCGCAGGTCCATGCCTTCGGCGATCGCGAATCGAAACACCCGACCGCAGTGCTCGCGGAGCCGATGAGCGGTTTCCAGGGTGTCGTTGCGCTCCACGGCACGGCAGGCCTCCAGCACGATCTTCGGCGTGAGCTCGCCGATGGGCAGATGGCCGAAGCGCGGGAACGCGTGCAGCTCGAGGCGGCGAATGATCTTGGAGCTGTAGGACTCCATCCACTGCTGCTTCTTGACTTCGAACCAGCGGCGGGCGATCTCCTCGAAGCTGCCGAGAGCAGGCTCACCAGCCCGGGCGCGACGGGCACCCTCCTGCTGCACCTTGCGGTCACGTTTGAGAGCTTGCCGCTGCAGCATGGGGTCGACCCCTTGGGCCAGGCTCGACCAGGCCTCACGGGCCTTCTTTCGAGCCTCCTCGAGCCCAACCTTGGGGTAGGTGCCCAGGCTCAGCGTCCTGCGCTTGCCTTCCAGCGTGTAATCCAGGCGCCACGCGTGGGTGTCGCCCCAGGCGAACGGCACCAGGTACAGCCCGCCCCCGTCGTTGAGTCGCCCTGCTCCGGGCTGGAGGGCCCGGATCGTCCGGTCACCCTTGATCTGCTCCACAGCCATCTTGTGGCCTCCTGCGCTGCACTCGGTTGAGAGCGCTGCGAAGATCCTGCGAAGGTTTTTCGACCTTCCGCAAAATCTTCTGCAACGGCGCGTGGATCGGATCGGACCAACTCGGACCAAACCGGAATGAAAAAAGCCCTAAGTCGTTGATGACAAAGGGCTTTTCGGATTCCGACGAACCTCGTCGGACACATGTTTGGTGGCCTGGGGCGGAATCGAACCACCGACACGCGGATTTTCAATCCGCTGCTCTACCAACTGAGCTACCAGGCCGCGAGCTCGCTAGTATAAGCCGATGTTGTCGGCCTGCGCAAGCCCTGTCGGAAAAAATCTTGGACAGCCCTTCAGACGCTGCCACGCAGCTTGCCGCGGCTCAGGTCCACGCCCAGTTGCTTGAGCTTGCGGTAGAGGTGGGTGCGCTCCAGCCCGGTCTTCTCGGCCACGCGGGTCATCGAGCCGTGCTCCTTGGCCAGGTGGAACTCGAAATAACTCTTCTCGAAGGCGTCGCGTGCCTCGCGCAGCGGGCGGTCAAGGTCGAAGCGCTGGTGTGCGCCGCCGGTGTCGGCCGGTTCGGCGTCGACCGGTGGCATCGGCGTGATCGGGGCCGTCAGTCCGCTGAGCCCGGCCAGCGGGGTGGCGGTGCCCGGGGCCAGGCTGCGCGCCCCCAGACCGGTCGGTGCACTGGCCAGGGCGGGGCGGGTGTCGTCCCGGCGCAGCGGGGTTGCGGTCAGGCCGCCGTGCGCTGCCGGCGCCGTGTGGGGGGCCGCGGTGGCCGGCGCGGTGGCGCCGGGTCGCACCAGCGACTGTTCGACGGCCTTCAGCAGCTTCTGCAGCGTGATCGGCTTTTCGAGGAAGGCGCAGGCGCCGTAGCGGGTGGCCTCGACGGCGGTGTCGATGGTGCCGTGGCCGCTCATCATGATGACCGGCATCGTCAGCTGGCCGGTGCTGCCCCATTCCTTGAGCAGGGTGATGCCATCGACATCCGGCATCCAGATGTCCAGCAGCACCAGATCGGGCCGTCGGTTCAGGCGGGCTTGGCGGGCTTGGGCCGCGTTCTCGGCCAGCTCCACGGTGTGCCCTTCGTCGGACAGGATGTCCGAGAGCAGGCCACGGATGCCGAGTTCGTCGTCAACTACAAGTATGGATGCCATGCAGGTCTGCGGCGTTGGCCGCCGGGCGGGCTTGCACTGGTCAGGCGCCGCGCCGGGTGTGGCAGGTCCGGCCTCAGGCGGCCGGTGGCGCGCCTGGGGGGGTCATGACCGCCGGGCGGACGGTCAAGCGCGAAAATGATAGCGAAACTTGCGCCCCCAGCACCTGGGGCAGCCCGCTGTCCTCGCCGGCCTCGGTCTGGCGGTTGGCGATGCGCAGCCGCGCACCGTGTTCGTCGGCGATCTTCTTGACCACCGCCAGGCCCAGGCCGGTGCCCTTGGTCTTGGTCGTCACGTAGGGCTCGAACGCGCGCTGCAGCACCGCCTGGCTGAAGCCCGGGCCGTTGTCCATCACCTTCAGCCGCACGGCGCGCACCTGGCCGTCGTCGCCGGGCAGGGTCTCGGTCAGCAGATCGACGCGGCCGTCGGCGCGCTCGGTGACCGCGTCCAGGCCGTTCTGGACCAGGTTGTGCACGACCTGGCGCAGCTGGCTGGCGTCCCCCTCGATCCAGGGCAGGCCGCCGCCCAGGCGCACCTGGAGCCGGCCCTGCTCGATGGCCGCGCCGTACAGGCCCAGCACCTCCTGCACCAGGGCGTTGAGCTCCAGCGGGGCCAGCCGGGCCGCGGGCAGGCGGGCGTAGTCGCGGAACTCGTCGACCAGCTTCTTCATCGCCTGCACCTGGGTGACGATGGTGCCCACCGAGCGCTCGAGCATCGCGCGGTCGTTGTCCTCCAGCTTGGCGCCCAGGCGGTGGGTCAGGCGCTCGGCCGAGAGCTGGATCGGGGTCAGCGGGTTCTTGATCTCGTGGGCGACGCGCCGGGCGACCTCGGCCCAGGCCACGCTGCGCTGGGCCGAGACCACGTCGCTGATGTCGTCGAACACCAGCAGGCGGGCGCCGCCGGCCAGCACGGCACCGCGCAGCAGCAGGTTCAGCGTGGTCTGCGGGTTCAGCGGCAGTTCGTAGGCGTCCTGCCAGTGGTCGCGCTCGCCGGCCTCGGGGTTGTCGCGGTGCAGCTCGGCGCGGGCCTGCACGGTGGCGGCGAAGTCGGCCAGACCCGGCACCTCGCCCAGCGGCCGGCCGCGGTAGGCGCGCAGCGGCTGGCGCAGGATGCGGGTGGCGCCGGGGTTGACGGTGTCGATGTGGCCGTCGCGGTCGAACACGATGACGCCGGCGCTCAGGCTGTCGAGGATGGTCTGCAGGCGGCCGCGGGCGGCCTCCAGCTGGGCCACGCCGCGCTGCACCTGGGCGCGGGCCTCGGCCAGCTGCTCGGTCATCTGGGCGAAGCTGCGGGTCAGGCCGCCGAGCTCGTCGCGCGAGCCGAAGACGGGCTTGGCGGTCAGGTCGCCGTCGGCCACCTGGCGCATGCCGTCGGCCAGCAGCAGCAGCGGGCGCACGATCTGGTTGCCCAGCATCACCGCCAGCAGCACGGCGGCGAACACCGACAGCACCAGCGCCAGCGTCAGCGTGCCCAGGTACATGCGGCGCAGGCCGTCGCGCGCCAGCAGCCGCTGCTGGAAGTCACGGTAGGCGGTCTGCACGTGCAGGGCCTGGGCGACCTGGGCGGCGGGCAAGGGCTGCACCGCCATCAGGTAGAACTCGCCGCCGCGCGGATCGTCGCTGGCGAGCAGGGCGGCCGCGCTGGTGGACGCCGGCATGCCGCCCGGGTTGGCGCCGGCCGGCAGCGGTGCGCTGTCGGCCGGTGTGGCCGGTGCCGCGGCGGCAACCTCGGCGGCGGCCTGTTGGGTCGCCGCCGTGCGCGGATCCGGTGTCAGGGTGTCGGGCAGGCGGGCCAGCACACGCACGCGGGCGTTGGGGGCGGCGGGTGTCGTGGGCGGGGCGGTGCTGCCGATCGAGCCGCCCCGCAGGGTTTCGTCGTCCAGGCCTTCGAGCACGTGGGCATGGCCGTCCTGGCGCGCCTGACGGATGAGCGAGGCCGCCGGACGCTCGGGCTGCAGGGCGCTGTTGCTGCCGCCGGTGCTGGCCAGCACCTGGCCCAGGCCGTCGAGCAGCACCAGGTCGTGGGCGCCCAGCTGCAGCCGGATCTGCTCCAGCTGGCGGATGTCGGGCAGGGCCTGGGCGCCGCCCAGGCGCTGGGCCGCCTGGCGGGCGCGGGTCTCGAGGATCTCGGCCGAGCCTTCCAGCGTGCTGCGGCCGAGGGCCAGGCCGGCGTCCAGGGCCTGGCCCAGGCTCTGGTCGCGGCTGTCGTCCACGCTGCGGGTGACGAACTGGTAGGACACGCCGTAGATCAGCAGCCCCGGCAGCACCCCCACCAGCACGAAGATGCCGGCCAGCTTGGCCAGCAGCTTGCTGCCGAACTTGCCGCGGCGCAGGCGCTGGGTCAGCCGGGTGGCGGCCAGGCCCAGCACCAGCAGCAGCAGCGCGGCCACCGCCACGTTGACCCAGAACAGCCAGACGAAGTGGCGCTCCTCCAGCAGCCCGGTGCTGACGAGCGACAGCGCGAAGGCCCCGACCAGCGCGATGCCCAGCATCGCCACGGCGGTGACCAGCAGTGTCCAGCGGACGGAGGCGCGGGTCATCGGCGGATCGTCGGCTCGCGTGCGGTGACGGGCGTCGGGGCCGCGGTCACGGCCTCAGCGCAGCTCCATCGTGCGCTCGACGCCGAGCTTCCAGTCGCCGCCCAGGTCGATCTGCATCGGGCGCGGCAACTGGGTGGTGTCGAGCTGCAGGCTGAACTCGAGGTAGTGGTCGACATCCGCGTCGAGCTGGGACAGCTCGGCCAGCCGCCAGCCGGCCACGCGCGAGATCACGGCCAGCGCCTCCGCCATCGAGGCGTGGACCTGGGACAGGCCGCCCAGCGTCAGCCGCCAGTTGGCCGTCAGCGGCTGGTAGCTCATGCGCCACTGGCGGCTGATGCGGGCCACCCGCTCGTCACGCCAGTACCAGCGCCGGCGCAGCAGCCGGGCCTCGGCCGCGAAGTACACCGGCACGCCGCGGCGCAGCGCCTCCTCGACGGCGCCGCTGAGCTGCAGCCGGGCCTGGTAGTCCAGCACCAGCGCGCTGTCGGTCCGGCGCACGGCCAGTTCGAGCAGATCGATGCGTTCGGCCTGCACCGGCCGCAGGGCGGCCAGGCCCGGTCCGCCCAGCCAGAGCCCGACCGCCCGTCGCAGCCAGTGCCGGCGCGCCGGGGCCGCCACTGCGGGCGCGGGCGGGAGCGACGGCGGACAGGGCATGGGCGGGCAGGTGGCGGTCGGCTGCGGACGGGCGTCGGCGCCGGCGCGCGATCAGCGCCGGACGAGCAGGGCGTAGTAGAAGCCGTCGCCGGTGGCCACGGTCTGACCGGCATTGTCCGGCAGTGGCAGCAGATGGCCCGGGCTGGCCGCATGCAGCAAGGGGGGGATGGCCGTCTGGCGTTGCAAAAAAGCGTCGATCTGGTGCGCGCCTTCGTCGCGGAACAGCGAGCAGGTGGCGTACAGCAGCCGGCCGCCCGGCTTGAGCAGCGGCCACAGCGCGTCCAGCAGCCCGGCCTGGAGGCGTGCCAGCGCGGGGATGTCGCTGGCGCGCCGCAGCCAGCGCACGTCCGGATGGCGTCGCACGATGCCCGATGCGCTGCACGGCGCGTCCAGCAGGATGGCGTCGAAGGGGCGGCCGTCCCACCAGGCGTCGGTCCGGGCGGCGTCGGTGGCCTGCAGGCCGGCCTGCAGGCCGAGACGCTCCAGCGTCTGCCCGACGCGCTGCAGGCGCTGGGCATCGGCATCGAGCGCCAGCACCTCGAGGTCGGCGCGTTCGAGCAGGTGGGCCGTCTTGCCGCCGGGCGCCGAGCAGGCGTCCAGCACCCGCGCGCCGGGCGGCAGCGGCGGCAACTGGCCCTCGGCGTCGATCAGCAGCGCGGCCGCGCGCTGGGCGGAGCGGTCCTGCACCGACACCCAGCCGGCGTCCCAGCCCGGCAGCTGCTGCACGGGGCAGGGGCGCTCCAGCGCGAGACCCTGGTCGCCTTCGGGCAGCGGCGCATGGGCCAGACCGGCCGTGGCCAGATGCTGGCGATAGTCGGCCAGGCTGACGCGCCGGGTGTTGACGCGCAGCGTCATCGGCGGATGGCGGTCGGCCGCCTGCAGCAGCGCCTGCCAGTCCTGCGGCCAGTCGCGCCGCAGCTGGTCGATCCACCAGACCGGGTGGTTCCAGGCGCCCTCGGGCGTGGCGCGGGCCTGTTCGACCCAGTGCGCCCGCTCGCGGATGAAGCGGCGCAGCACGGCATTGACGAAGCCACCCGCCGCCGCATGGTGGCGGCGTACCGCCTGCACGGCCTGATCGACCAGGGTGTGGTCGGGATAGGGGGCGCGCTCGCCGTCCTCGGGCGGCCACAGCAGGGCCAGCGCGCAGCACAGCAAGGCGTCGACCGGCGGGGCGGGGGGCTTCGGGGCCATGCAGGACCGCACCGCACGGGCGGCGCCCCAGCGCCGCAGGACCGTGAAGGCCAGGGCCTGCACGCCGGCGCGGCGGTCGGGCGCCACGCGGGCCAGGGCATCGGTCAGCGAGCGGCCATCGCGCACGGCCGCCACCGCTTCGGCGCAGCCGGTCAACAACTGGTGCAGGGCGGGACCGGTGGGCGGGGAGACGGAAGAACTCATCTCGACCAGTCTATCCCCCCCGGCTGGTGCGGTTCCTGGCGCTGCCCGCACAATCCGGCGGCCTGCGGCGGTCGCGGCGCCGCGGGTCCGTTCTCGGAGCACGCCGGCCCGTGCCGCCGGCTTCCGCCACGCCGTCGCGCGGGCGACGGTGGAGAACGCCGTCCGCGCGGCCTCCTGACCAGACCATGACGCATCCTGAACCCCTGTTCCGCAGCGAGGACGAGCTGGCCGCGCTGCCGGCGTCGGAGCGCATCCGCTATCGTCTGCTGCGCTGCGGCCAGCGCCACCATGCCAACGACAACATCGCCGAGCACATCCGCGAGGGTGAGCTGGCCGAGCTCAAGGCCGAGGTGGCGAGCAAGATGCGCGAGGTGCTGCACGCGCTCGTCATCGACACCGACAGCGACCACAACACCCACGAGACGGCCGAGCGCGTGGCCAAGATGTATCTGGAGGAGGTGTTCCGCGGCCGCTACGTGCCGATGCCCTCCGTCACCGAGTTCCCGAACGCCTCGCGCCTGAACGAGCTGATGATCGTCGGCCCGATCACCGTGCGCTCGGCCTGCAGCCACCACCTGTGCCCGATCATCGGCCGGGTGTGGATCGGCATCCTGCCCAACGAGCACTCCAACCTGATCGGCCTGAGCAAGTACGCCCGCGTCTGCGACTGGGTGATGAGCCGCCCGCAGATCCAGGAAGAAGCCGTGATCATGCTGGCCGACGCGCTGCAGGACCGGGTCAAGCCCGACGGCCTGGCCATCGTGATGGAGGCCGACCACTTCTGCATGCACTGGCGCGGCGTCAAGGACGACGAGTCGGCGATGGTCAACAGCGTGATGCGCGGCGCGTTCCTGAAGGACGCCAACCTGCGCCGCGAGTTCCTCGCCCTGATGCCCAAGAAACACGCGACCTGAACGGTCGACCGCATCCGTCAACTGTCGAGGACATATCCCATGCTGGTCCGTCTGATGTACGCCAGCCGCGCCACCACGCCCGGTGACGCGGAGGCGCTGCAGGCCATCCTGCGCGCGAGCAAGGCCCACAACCCCGCCGCCGGCATCACCGGGCTGCTGTGCTGCTCGGGCACGATGTTCCTGCAGGTGCTCGAAGGGGGGCGAGACGCCGTCAACCGGCTCTACCTGAAGGTCGCCGCCGATCCGCGCCACCGCGACCTGTGCCTGTTGAGCTACGAGGAGATCGTCGAACGCCGCTTCGGCGCCTGGTCGATGGGCCAGGTCGACACCACGCGGCTGAATCCGGCGCTGCTGCTGAAGTACCTGCCGACGACGACGCTGGACCCCTACGCGGTGTCCGGCCGGGTCTCGCTGGCCCTGCTGGAGGAGCTGGTGGCGACGGCCTCGATCATGGGCGACCGGGGCTGAGCCGCAGGGCTCAGAGCTGGCCGGCCTCGCCGAAGCGCAGCACCGGCGCCAGCAGCCGGGTCGGCAGCTGGTGGATGGCGGCGTTGTAGGCCGTGCCTGCCTCGTTGAATGCCCGCCGGGCATAGGCCAGCTGCGGCTTGAGCTCGCCCAGCCGGGCCAGTGCCTCGCGCACGGTGGCCTCGTGCGCCAGCTCGGGGTGGTACTCGACCAGGGCCAGCAGGCGGGGCAGCGTGGCGCCCAGCACCGCGTCGGCCTTGCTCAGCTCGGCCACCGCGTCGCGGTCCAGCGGCTTGCGCTTGACCTGGGCGGACTGCTCGACGACCTGGGCCAATGCGCTCTCGACCGCCTCGATGGCGGCCTGCTCACCGCCCGACAGCACCGGGCTGACCGTGCGCAGCAGCGACTGCAGGGCCTCGGCGCGCTGGCCGAAGGCCTGTTCCACGCCCTGCCAGGCCGTCAGCACCTGGCGCTTGAGCCCGGTCACGCGGTTGTGCGCGCCCAGCATCCACAGCACCAGGATGACCAGCAGGCCGAGCGTGGAGGTGACGGGTGCGCTCATGGGGATGACCGAAGGTGTCGGTGCAGGAGGGACGGGTGGTCTCAGGCCGAGGCCGGTGCCTCTCGCCCGGCCTGCCATTGCGCATGGCCGGCGGCACGCAGCGCACACGCCGGGCACTGGCCGCAGCCGTGGCCCCAGGCCTGGCGCTGGCCGCGCTCGCCGAGGTAGCAGGTGTGGGTGTCCTCGACGATCAGGTCGTTGAGGGCGTCGCCGCCCAGCGACTGCGTCAGCGCCCAGGTCCGGGCCTTGGTCAGCCACATCAGCGGCGTCTCGACCGTCATCGGCGCGTCCAGGCCCAGCGACAGCGCCAGCTGCATCGCCTTCATCGTGTTGTCGCGGCAGTCGGGATAACCGGAGAAGTCGGTCTCGCACATGCCGCCCACCAGCACGTCCAGCCCGCGCCGCCAGGCGACGACGGCACCGAAGGCCAGGAACAGCAGGTTGCGCCCGGGCACGAAGGTGTTGGGCAGGCCGTTGGCGGCGACCTCGATCGCGCGCTCGCTGGTCAGCGCCGTGTCGCTGAGCTGGCCCAGCAGGGCCAGGTCCAGCAGATGGTCCTCGCCCAGCTTCGCGCCCCAGTGCGGGAAGCGTGCGGCCAGATGGCTGCGCACCGTGCGCCGGCAGTCCAGCTCGATGCGGTGGCGCTGGCCGTAGTCGAAGCCGATGGTCTCGACGCGGGCGTAGCGGTCGAGCGCCCAGGCCAGGCAGGCGGTCGAGTCCTGGCCGCCCGAGAACAGCACCAGCGCACCACGGGCCGCGGCGGCCGCCGGCGACGCGACGCTCATGACCGGGTCTCGCCCTGGCCCAGCACGACCCACTTCATCGACGTCAGGCCGTCCATGCCCACCGGCCCGCGGGCGTGGAACTTGTCGGTCGAGATGCCGATCTCGGCGCCCAGCCCGTACTCGAAGCCGTCGGCGAAGCGGGTGCTGGCGTTGACCATCACGCTGGCCGAGTCGACCTCGCGCAGGAAGCGCATCGCGTTCGGGTGGTTGGTCGTCAGGATCGCGTCGGTGTGGTGCGAGCCGTGGCGGTTGATGTGGGCGATGGCCTCGTCCAGAGCGTCGACCACCTTGACGCTGATGATGGGCGCCAGGTATTCGGTGTCCCAGTCGGCGTCGGTCGCGTCGACCACGGTCGCGCCGGGCACGGCGGCCAGCAGGGCCTTGGCACGGGCGTCGCAGCGCATCTCCACGCCCTTGGCGGCGAACACCGCGCCGATGCGCGGCAGGAAGGCCGCGGCCTGGTCGGCATGCACCAGCAGGCCTTCGGTGGCGTTGCAGGGGCTGTACTTCTGCGTCTTGGCGTTGTCGGTGACGGTGACGGCCAGATCGAGGTCGACCTGCGCGTCGACGTAGGTGTGGCAGTTGCCGTCCAGGTGCTTGATCACCGGCACCCGGGCCTCGGCGGCGATGCGCTCGATCAGGCCCTTGCCGCCACGCGGGATGATCACGTCCACGTGGGCGGGCATCGCGATCAGGCGGCCGACGGCGGCGCGGTCGGTGGTCTCGACCAGCTGCACGGCGGTCGGCGGCAGGCCGGCGTCGGCCAGCGCGCCCTGCACCTGCTGCCACAGCGCGAGGTTGGAATGGATGGCCTCGGAGCCGCCGCGCAGGATGCAGGCGTTGCCGCTCTTGATGGCCAGGCTGGCCGCCTCGATCGTGACGTTGGGCCGGCTCTCGTAGATCATGCCGAAGACGCCGAGGGGCACGCGCATCTGGCCGACGCTGATGCCGGTCGGCCGGCGCTTGACCTGCGTGATCTCGCCGACCGGGTCGGGCATCGCGGCCAGCTGCTCGCAGCCCTCGGCCACCGTCTCGATGACCTGGGCGCTGAGCTTCAGGCGGTCGACCATCGGCTCGGCCAGGCCGCTGGCGCGTGCGGCCGCCAGGTCCAGCCCGTTGGCATCGGCCAGCGCCGCGGTGTGGGCGCGCAGGCGGCTGGCCAGCGCCAGCAGCGCGCGGTTCTTGGCGGCGGTGGACGCGGCGGCCATCGTGGCGGCGCTGTCGCGGGCCTGGCGGCCCAGGCGGTCCATGTAGGCGGAGATGTCGGTGGCGGCGCTCATGGCGGATCAGGGGCAGCGGTGACGCGGTCGCGGGCCGTGGGCGGCCGGCGACGGGAAGGGGGTCGATTGTCCCAGATGTCCCGGATCGCCGTGGTCCGCGCGGGCTCAGCCGGTCCGGCCGAGGGCGTCCAGCAGCAGCAGCCAGGCGGGCGCGGTGAGCGCGAACAGCAGCGTCGACAGCACGATGGTGGCGCTGGCCTCGCCCTCGTGGCAGCGGTAGCGCTGGGCGAAGATCAGCGTGTTGCTGCCGGTGGGCAGGGCCGCCATCAGCACCACCACCTGCAGCGCCAGCCCGCGCAGGCCGAACACGCCCCAGGCCGCGGCCAGCACCAGCGCCGGCATCAGCAGCAGCTTGAAGGCGCTCAGGCGCAGCGCGGCGCCGAGGGCGGCGCGCACCGCCCGGCCCGGTGTGTAGGCCAGCGTCATGCCGATCAGCACCAGGCACAGCGGGGCCACCGCCGTGCCCAGCAGTTGCAGCGTTTCGTCGATGGGGCCGGGCAGCGGCCAGCCGGTGGCCTGCCAGACCATGCCGGCGACCACCGGCAGCACCACCGGATGGATGATGGCGTTGCGGGCGGTGGTGCGGGCCGCGGCCCAGATGCTGGCGCGCCCCTGCTGACGGGCCTGGGCCCGCGCCAGGTCGACCTCGGCCATCACGGTCAGCGTGGTCAGCAGCACCAGCGCGTGCACGCTGACCAGCGCGATGTGGATGCCGAGTCCGGCCTCGCCGAAGACGGCGCCGGCCATCGGCACGCCCACCTGCAGCGAGTTGCCGAACACCGTCACCGCCACGCAGGCGGGCCAGGCGGCCTGCTGGGCGGGCGACAGCGCCGTGCCGTCGAGCGCCTGCGCCGGCGCCCCACGGCGGTGCTGCCACAGGTAGAGCCCGGCCGTCAGCGCCAGCACCGGGCCGAAGAAGGCCAGCAGCGTGGACCAGGGCAGGGTGGACGGATCCAGCCGCGCCGTGGTGCGGAACAGCAGCGCCGGGGCGAACAGGTAGAACGCGGCCTGGCTGAGGATGCGCGCCGGATCGGTGCCGCCCACCGGCTCGCCCAGCCAGCGCAGACGGCCACCGGCCCAGCCCAGCACCACGGTACAGAAGATCGCCAGCAGCTTCGAGACAACGGCCCAGGACATCGTGGGCCGGATGATGCCCGGACGAGGGGCCGCGCCGATGTGGGTTCCCGCAGGCGGGCTCTGCAGGCGCGGGCGCCGGCCGGGCCCGCGGCGCATCGGTCGGCCCCTGAGGTCAGGCGTCAGGGAGGGCCGACCGCTGACGGCAGCGGCGGTGCCGTGCCGCCGCCGCCGCTGCGGTGATCAGCCTTCGGCCGCGGTCTTGCGGGCGGCCGTCTTGCGCGCCGCGCCCTTGGCGGCCGGCGCGCGGGCGGCGCGCGGCTCGAACTCGAAGCCGACCTTGCCCTCCTTGCCATCCCAGACCAGGAAGGCCTTGAACTTGCGCTTGGTGCGGTTGGAGACGAAGCCGTCGAGCAGATCGGTCTTGCCGGTGGCCAGCAGCTTGGTCATCTGCTCCAGGCTGACCGGCTGGGTGAGGATGATCTTGCCGGTCTTGAAGTCACAGGTGGTCTTGGGGCCGACGCTGTGCTCGCAGACGTAGTTGCTGCCGTGCTCGTGGACATGGCCCTTGCACTTCGGGCAAGGGCCGGCACTCGGCTGACCGCTGAAGTCGACGGCCTCGGCCTCGCCGCCTTCGCCGCCGGCCTTGTCGTCGTCACCGAAGTCGAACTCCAGCTTCCAGTTGTTCGACTCGGCATCGGGCACCAGCTTGAGCTCGGCCGTGAACGGCCAGCCGGCCTTGGAGCGGAAGCCTTCCAGCGGGCCGATCTTCTTGTCGCGCAGCAGGGTCTCGGCCTCGTGCAGCTCGAAGCTGCGGCCGCCGGGGATCTTGCCGATCGAGAAGCCGCAGCCCGCGCTGGCGCCGTCGGCACCGGTGCAGGTGAAGCGGCGGTAGTTCTCCTTGACCACGCCGCCGCAGTTCGGGCAGGGCTCGGCCAGCGTCGCGTAGTCGCCGGGGATGGTGTCGCGGTCGTATTCCTTGGCCTTCTTGACGATGCGCTGGGCCATGTCGGCGATGCCGGCCATGAAGGCATCGCGCGACAGCCGGCCCTGCTCCATCTCGGCGAGCTGGTGCTCCCAGTTGCCGGTCAGCTCGGGCTTGGTCAGGTCCTCGACGCCGAGGCCGCGCAGCAGCGTCATCAGCTGGAAGGCCTTGGCGGTGGGGATCAGCTCGCGCCCTTCGCGCAGCATGTACTTCTCGGTGATCAGGCCTTCGATGGTCTGCGCGCGGGTGGCTGGCGTGCCCAGGCCCTTCTCGGCCATGGCCTCGCGCAGTTCGTCGTCGTCGATCATCTTGCCGGCGCCTTCCATCGCCGACAGCAGCGTGGCTTCGGTGTAGCGCGCGGGCGGCTTGGTCTTGAGCGCGGCCACGTCGGCGTATTCGTTGGCCACGATCTCGCCGGGCTTGACCGGCACCAGCGTGCCGTCGCCGTCGTCCTCGTTCTGGGCTTCCTTGCCGTAGACGGCCAGCCAGCCGGCGTTGACCAGCACCTTGCCGTTGGTCTGGAAGCAGTGCTCGGCGCCGTCGGCCTTGCCCTTGACGCGCGTGATGCGGGTCGTGACCTGGAACTCGGCCGACGGGTAGAAGATCGCGATGAAGCGCTTGACCACCAGGTCGTAGAGCTTGGCCTCGGCCTCGCTCAGGCTCTTGGGCGCCTGCAGCGTCGGGATGATGGCGAAGTGGTCCGACACCTTGGCGTTGTCGAAGACCCGCTTGCTCGGCTTCACATAACCGTCATTCAGCGCCTTGCGTGCATGCTGGCCGAGGACCCTCAGGGGGCCGGGTAGGTCCTCGTCGGCCAGCATGGTGAAGGTGTTCTTCACCGTGGCCAGGTAGTCCTCGGGCAGGTGGCGCGAGTCCGTCCGCGGGTAGGTCAGCACCTTGTGCTTCTCGTAGAGCGCCTGGGCCAGCGACAGCGTGGTCTTGGCCGAGAAGCCGAAGCGGCTGTTGGCCTCGCGCTGCAGCGTGGTCAGGTCATAGAGGCCCGGGCAGGCGCTGGTCGAGGGCTTGGACTCCTCGGTGACGACGGCCGGCTGGCCCAGCACCGCGTCGCGGATCGCGTGGGCCTGGGCCTCGGTCCAGATGCGGTCGCCGCGCCGGTCGCCTTCGGGCACCGGGTTGGCGGCGTCCGGTCCGATCGCCTTGTCCTTCTTGTAGGCGGGGTCGAACCACTTGCCCTCGTAGCCGCCGGCCTCGGCCTCGAAGCCGGCCTTGATCTCCCAGTAGGCGCGGGCGACGTGCTTGCGGATCTTCTCCTCACGTTCGACGACCACCGACAGCGTGGGCGTCTGCACGCGTCCGACGGTGGTCAGGAAGAAGCCGCCGTCGCGCGAGTTGAAGGCCGTCATGGCCCGCGTGCCGTTGATGCCGACCAGCCAGTCGGCCTCGGAGCGGCTGCGCGCCGCATCGGCCAGGCCGGCCATCTGCGCGTCGCTGCGCAGGCGGTCGAAGCCGTCGCGGATGGCCTGCGGCGTCATGCTCTGCAGCCACAGGCGCTGGACCGGCTTGTCGAGCTTGCCCTTGCCGCCATCGGCGTACTGCACGATCAGGCGGAAGATCAGTTCTCCCTCGCGCCCCGCGTCACAGGCGTTGATCAGCGCGGTGACGTCCTTGCGCTTGACCAGACGGACCACGGCCTGCAGCCGCGACTTGTTCTTGTCGATGGGCGCCAGATCGAAGTGCGGCGGCACCACCGGCAGGTGGGCGAAGCTCCACTTGCCGCGCTTGACGTCGTATTCCTCGGGCGCCTTGATCTCGACCAGATGGCCGACCGCGCTGGTGACGACGTACCGCTCATTCTCGAAGTGATCGGCGTCCTTGTCGAACTTGCCGGCCACGGGCGTCAACGCGCGCACGATGTCCTGCGCGACGCTGGGCTTCTCGGCAATGATCAGGGTCTTGCTCATGTCTGTGGGTCGGTGCTCTCGGGGGCGGATGGCCGTGCCTACAATCCCGCCGGTCTCGCGCGCACCCGCTCGTACACGTGTGCGCGCCCATGAAACCACTTTAACCAATGGGTCGCCGCGTGCAAGCCAAAGCCAGGAAGTCCGGGGGCGCCGGTCCCTCCGCCGGGAGCCAGCCGCTCCGCCAGCCGCGGGCCGATGCCGCACCCGCTCCGGCCGGTGGCAAGAAGGCGGCCCGTCCGGCGCGGGCCGACGTGGCCTCCACCGGCCTGCGCGCCGCGACGCCCAGCGCCAAGTCGCTGGCCGGCCGCCGCATCCAGGTGCGGCGCAGCAGCGTGCACGGCCGTGGCGTGTTCGCGGTGCAGGCGATTCCCGCCGGCACCGAGCTGATCGAGTACGAAGGCGAGACCATCAGCTGGGAGGAGGCGCTGCGCCGCCACCCGCACGACCCGTCGCAGCCCGACCACACCTTCTATTTCCACATCGACGATGCCCGCGTCATCGACGGCAACATCGGCGGCAACGCCTCGCGCTGGATCAACCACAGCTGCGAGCCGAACTGCGAGGCCGAGGAAGACGGCGACCGCGTCTTCATCAAGGCCCTGCGCGACATCGCCTCGGGCGAGGAGTTGTCGTTCGATTACGGGCTGATCATTGACGAACGTTACACACCGGCACTGAAGAAGCGCTTTGCCTGCCACTGCGGCAGCACGCACTGCCGGGGTACCATGCTGGCGCCCAAGCGTTGACGATGAGCGGGGCGGTGCGGCCCTCGCGGGCCCTGCATCGCAGGACGCGTCGATCGCGCGTTGGGTGCGCCGCTGTACCGCAGGCCGGTGCGCCGTTCCAAGCCGTACGATGACCCTGCCCCTCCGCCTCGACTGGATGCTGCCCGCGCTGCAGGCCCGGCTGCAGCCCCTGCTGCCCGGTCTGCAGGCGCAGGCCGTGGCCGAGACCGGATCGACCAATGCGGATCTGCTGGCCTGGCCGCGGACCCTGGGGGCGCCCGGCTCGGTGCTGGCGCCGTGTCTGCGCGTGGCCGAGGTCCAGACCGCGGGCCGGGGCCGTTTGGGCCGCTCCTGGGATGCGGCGGCCGGCCGCTCGCTGACCTTCAGTCTCGGCCTGCCGTATGCGCCGCGCGACTGGTCGGGGCTGTCGCTGGCCGTCGGTCTGGCGGTGGCCACGGCGCTGGATCCCCTGGCCACGCCCACCGATGTGCCGCGCCTGTGGCTGAAGTGGCCCAACGACCTGATGCTGCGGCCGGCCGGCGCACCGGCCGCGGCCGCCGGCAAGCTCGGTGGCGTGCTGATCGAGACCCTGCCCTGGGGCGACCAGCCGCGCTGGACCGTGATCGGCATCGGCCTGAACCTGCAGGCGGTCGACGCGGCTGCCGTCGCCGATCCCGCCGCGCCCCTGCCGCCGTGGCCCCGTGCGGCCCTTCAGGCGCTCGACCCGGCCCTGGCCACCGACGCCCCGGCCGTCCTCGCCCGGGTGCT
This sequence comes from Pseudaquabacterium rugosum, assembly GCF_038066575.1. Classification (NCBI taxonomy): domain Bacteria; kingdom Pseudomonadati; phylum Pseudomonadota; class Betaproteobacteria; order Burkholderiales; family Sphaerotilaceae; genus Pseudaquabacterium; species Pseudaquabacterium rugosum. The sequence goes on from NZ_JBBUTF010000033.1 coordinate 17,001, forward strand.
GCCGCGTCTGGCCCAGGTGCTGCTTGATTTCGTCGACCCGGGCTTCGCGGCCCTGCACCCGGCCTGGTCCGCACGCGATCTGCTGCACGGCCTGCCGCTGGTGACCACGCTGCCGGCCTGGCCCGACGGGGTGGCTGACGGGGTCGATGCCCAGGGCTGCCTGTGGCTGCGTCGCGGTGCCGCGCGCCATGCGCTGGCCAGTGGCGAGGTCAGCGTCCGTCCGGCCGCTGTTTCCGCGGGGCTGCCGCCCGCCTGACCGGATCCGTTTCCATGCTGCGCGCTTTCATCCTCCTGCTGGTCCTGGTCAACGTCGGCCTGCTGCTGCTGCGCCAAGGCCAGTTCGGCGATGTGCCGGGGACCGGCGAAGCCGAACGCGAGCCGGCCCGTGTCGCGCGGCAGGTCAACCCCAACCTGGTCCAGGTCGTGCCGCCGCAGCAGGCCAGCGCCGCGCTGCAGGCTGAGGCGGCCTCGGCCGCCGCGCGCAATCCGGCCCTGCATTGCACCCAGGCGGGCCCCTTCACCGAGCCCGAGCTGCTGCTGGCCGAGGCCTCGCTGCGTGCGGCCGGCTTCGTCGAGGCCCAATGGCACCGCGTGACGCAGGAAGACAGCGGCAGCTACATGATCTACATGGGGCCCTACGGCGAGCCCGGCCTGCTCGAACGCAAGGAGGCCGAGTTGCAGCGCCGACGGGTCGGTGCCCAGCGCATCCCGGGCAACGACCCGATGGGCCCGGGGCTGGATCTGGGCCGCTACACGCTGCAGGCCGAGGCCGAGGCCGACCTGCTGCGCCTGAACGGCCGCGGCGTGCGGTCGGCCCGTGTCGAGGTGCTGCGGCCGGCCCAGTTCGTCACCCTGCTGCAGGTGCCGCGCGCCGATGCCGCGCAGCTGCGCCTGCTGGCCGGGTCCAAGCTGCCCAACGGTGCGGCCTTCGTCGCCTGCGTCGAGGAGGGTGAGGATGAGGCCGGTGCCGCGGAGGCGGCCAGCGCGCCGGCATCGGCCGCGCCGGCGGCCCTCGCGGCGTCGCGTCCGGCGGCGGCCGCTTCGCGTGCGCGTCGCCGCGCGTCGGCCGCGGGCTGAGTCGCCCCTCGGCTCGTGCGGTGGCGGGGCGTCCGCCGCCCGCCGCCGCCACGCCCTCAGCGGTCTGCCGACGGGCGTCGCGGGTGCCGCTGACGCCGCAGCCAGGCCGCCAGCAGGCCGAGGGCCAGCCCGCCCGCGGCGCCCTGGGCGCCGCCCCCCGATGCGCTGCCTGAGCTGCTGCCGGCGGTCAGCGCGAAGGTCTGGGTGCTGCTGCTGCCTTCGCTGTCGGTGACGGTCAGCTCGATGCTGATCGCGCCGCTGGCCGTCGCGCTCACCGTCGCGGCGTTGCTGCTGGTGCCGCTGATCGTCGCCCGGCTGCTGCCGCTGGCGATGCGCCAGCTGCGGCTGGCGATGCTGCGGCCACCGTAGGCGGTGCTGGTCGCGCTCAGCGTCACGCTGCTGCCCACCGTCACGCTGCTGGCGCCGCTGATGCTGACGGTCGGCGGCGAGACCAGCGTGGCCTGTGCGGTGTCGGTGCCGCCGTGGCCATCGGTGGTGGTCAGCGCCACGATGAAGCTGCCGGGCTGGGTGATCTGCAGCGTGGTCTGGGCCGCGCTGGTCGCGCTGGTGAAGCTGGCGCTGCCCGTGCCACCGGCCAGCAGCTGCCAGCTCCAGCCGCTGACGCCGCGGCTGGAGCTGGCGCCACTGAGCGTCAGCGTGCTGCCGGCCGTCGGGTTCGGGCTGCTGGCGGCGATCACCGCGCGCACCGTCGGCGTCGCGCCCACGGCGGCGGCCACGGCCGCGCCGGTGTCGAGCATGCCGGCGCCGCAGGTGCTGGTCGTGCAGTAGCACTCGCTCTGCGCGGTGCTGCCCGGGGCCTGGCAGGTGCCGGCCGTGCTGTCCTGCGCGCCGATCGTGGGGAAGGCGCGCGCCGTGCTCTGCAGCAGCGACGTGATCTGGGCCGGCGTCAGCGCCGGGTTGGCCGACAGCATCAGCGCGGCCGTGCCGGCGACCATCGGCGCCGAGAAGCTGGTGCCGATCGCGTAGTCGTAGCCGTCGGTCCAGGTGTGGGTCACCGCCGTGCGCGTGCCGCTGTTGGTCGCGGTGATGATCGGGTAGAGGCAGGAGCCGGTCTCGTTGACGCAGTTGCCGCCCGGCGCCGACAGCGTGACCTCGCTGCCCAGACTGGAGAAGCCGACCTTGGTACCGACGTGGCGCAGCGCGGCCACGGCGATCACGCCGCTGCAGTTGGCCGGTGAGCCCACGGCCAGCGCCTCGTTGCCGGCGGCCACCACCACGCTGACGCCGGCGGCATTCAGCGCCGTGATCGCGCTCTGGTAGGCGCTGTTGCAGACCTCGCCCGGCGTGCCGCCCAGGCTCATGTTGATGACCTTGGCCGGCGTGGCGTTGCTCACCGTCGTCGACAGCCCGCCCGCGTAGCGCATGCCGGCGATGATGTCGTCGTCATAGCCACCGCACTGGCCCAGCACGCGCACCGGCTGCACCAGGACGGCCGGCGCGGTGCCGGCCATGCCCACGCCGTCGTCGGTGCGCGCACCGACCAGGCTGGCCGTCTGCGTGCCGTGCCAGCTGCTGGCGCTGCTGTCGGATGTGCACCAGTCGCCGGGGTCGGTCGGGTCGCTGTCGGCACCGTCGCCATCGTTGGAGACCGAGGCGCGGACGAAATCATGGCCGGGCACCAGCTTGCCGGCGAGGTCCGGATGGTCGGTCAGCACGCCGGTGTCGAGCACCGCGACGACCACGCTGGCGCTGCCGGTGGTGCGGGCCCAGGCCGTCGGTGCATCCATGCCCGAGACGACCGGCCAGGCGGGGGCGCGCAGATACCACTGGCCGGAGGCCGGCGTGAGGCCGCTCAGGCCGCTGCCGTAGCGCGGATCGTTCGGTGCCGTGGCCGAGGCGATCTGGCGCCGGCGCACCGGTACCGCCCATTCCACATCGGGCTGGGCCGCCAGACGCCGGGCCAGCGTGTCGGCGTCGACCGAGCCGTCGCTCACCTCCAGCGACTGCATGCGGGCGCCCAGCACGTGGCGGTCGGCCAGGCCCACGCCCAGGCGACCGGCCAGCGTCGTCGCGTGCAGCGGCTGCACGCGGCCGGTGGCGGCCAGCACCCGCTTGGTGGTGGCATCGCCGCCGCCGCCCATCAGCGCGCTGTCGGCGCGGTACTGGACGATCACGCGCGCCGGTGCGGTGTCGGCCGACGTGCCGCGGCGCACGCTCAGCCGCCCCGTCAGGGACGCGTCCGTGCCGCCGCCGGCCTGGGCCGGGCTCAGCAGCGCCGGGGCGCACAGCAGGAGGGCGAGGGCGGGGCGCAGGCGGCCGGGATGCAGGGCAGGCTTCACGTCGGGGCTCGATCGGCGGGGAGGCAGGGAAGGCCGGGCGCGGCGGCACCCCGGTTCGGGGTGATGCTAGGTCCGGACTGTCAAGGCGAGTTGTCGGAAGAGGCGGCGGGCGGCCGGCTTCTTCCGGTCGGTTTCTTCGGGCCGGCAGCGTCCGGGGGGCGCGCCATGAAAAAAAAAGCCACCCAGGGCACGAGGCCGTGGGTGGCTGGTGCGCCGGTCGCGGGGTCCGTGGCAACGGGCCCCGCGCCGGTGGCACGGGCTTTCAGGTCAGCGGAATCAGGCGGCGACGACGCGCACCATCTCCAGCACCTTGTTCGAGTAGCCCCACTCGTTGTCGTACCAGGACACGACCTTGACGAAGGTCTTGTCCAGCGCGATGCCGGCTTCGGCGTCGAAGAAGGAGGTGCAGCTCTCGCCACGGAAGTCGGTCGCCACGACCTTGTCTTCCGTGTAGCCCAGCACGCCCTTCATCGCGCCTTCGGAGGCGGCCTTCATGGCGGCGCAGATGTCGGCGTACGAGGCTTCCTTGTCCAGCTCGACCGTCAGGTCGACCACCGACACGTCGGAGGTCGGCACGCGGAAGGCCATGCCGGTCAGCTTCTTGTTCAGCTCGGGGATCACCACGCCCACGGCCTTGGCGGCACCGGTGCTGCTGGGGATGATGTTTTCCAGGATGCCGCGGCCACCGCGCCAGTCCTTGTTCGACGGGCCGTCGACGGTCTTCTGGGTGGCGGTGGCGGCATGCACCGTGGTCATCAGGCCGCGCTTGATGCCGAAGGTGTCGTTCAGCACCTTGGCCACCGGGGCCAGGCAGTTGGTCGTGCAGCTGGCGTTGCTGATGATGGCCTCGCCCTTGTACGTCTTGTCGTTGACGCCGTAGACGAACATCGGGGTGTCGTCCTTCGACGGCGCCGACATGATGACCTTCTTCGCACCGGCCTTCAGGTGGGCCTCGGCGGTTTCCTTGGTCAGGAACAGGCCGGTGGACTCGACGACGACGTCGGCGCCGACCTCGTCCCACTTCAGCTCGGCCGGGTTCTTCACCGCGGTCAGGCGGATCTTCTTGCCGTTGACGATCAGCGTGTTGCCGTCGACCGCGACCTCGCCCTTGAAGCGGCCGTGCACGCTGTCGTACTTCAGCATGTAGGCCAGGTAGTCGGGCTCCAGCAGGTCGTTGATGCCGACGACTTCCACGTCGTTGAAGTTGGCGATGGCGGCGCGGAACACCATGCGGCCGATGCGGCCGAAGCCGTTGATGCCGATCTTGATCGTCATGAGCAATCTCCTGGGAGGGGTGATGAAAAGCGGGGGACGCGACGCCCGGTCATCACCCCGGGCGCCTCGTCCGCGGCGCCCAGTGTGCGACCTGACGTGCGGGAATCGGGTTACTTGCCGAGTACTTTCTGCACCGTGGCGGCGAGGTTCTCGGCCGTCAGGTGGAAGTGCTTGAACAGCACGCCGGCCGGCGCGCTCTCGCCGAAGGTGTCGATGCCGACGACGGCGTCGCAGCCGTACTTCCACCAGAAGTCGGTGACGCCGGCCTCGATGGCCACGCGCGGCAGCTTGGCCGGCAGCACGGCCTTCTTGTACTTGACGTCCTGGCGGTCGAAGACCGTGGTGCTGGGCATCGAGACCACACGCACCGGGATCTTGCGCTGGGCCAGCAGGGCCTGCGCGTTCATCGCGATCTGCACCTCGGAGCCGGTGGCGATGATGACGGCCTTGGCCTTCTTGTCGAGGCCGACCTCGCAGGGCTCGGCCAGCACGTAGGCGCCGCGGGCGATGGCGTCCACGCCCGAGGCATCGGGCGCCACGTCGGACACCGGCTTGGGCGCGTAGGGCAGGTTCTGGCGGCTCAGCAGCAGCGCGCTCGGGCGGTTCGTGGTCTCGATCGCCTTGGCCCAGGCCACGGCGGTCTCGGCCGTGTCGGCCGGGCGCCAGACGTCCAGGCCCGGGATCAGGCGCAGGCTGGCGGCATGCTCGACCGACTGGTGGGTCGGGCCGTCCTCGCCCAGACCGATGGAGTCGTGGGTGAAGACGTGGACCACGCGCAGCTTCATCAGCGCGGCCATGCGGATGGCGTTGCGGCTGTAGTCGCTGAAGGTCAGGAAGGTGCCGCCGTAGGGGATGTAGCCGCCGTGCAGCGCCACGCCGTTCATGATGGCGGCCATGCCGAACTCGCGCACGCCGTAGTTGACGTGGCGGCCGGGCTTGCCGTCCTCGCCGGTGACGACCGCGCCGGTGTCGGAAAAGCGCAGCGCCGGCGTGTGGCGGGTGTTGGTCAGGTTCGAGCCGGTCAGGTCGGCCGAGCCGCCCAGCAGCTCGGGCAGCGCCTCGGTGAAGGCCTCCAGCGCGATCTGGCTGGCCTTGCGGCTGGCCACGGTCTGGCCGGCCTTGTGGGCGGCGACCACGGCGTCGACCGCGCTCTGCGCGAAGTGCGCCGGCAGCTGGCCCGACATGCGGCGCACGAACTCGGCGGCCAGCTCGGGGAAGGCGGCCTTGTAGGCGGCGAAGCGCTCCTGCCACTCGTCCTCGGCGGCCTCGCCGGAGGACTTGGCGTCCCAGGCGGCGTAGGCGGCCTCGGGGATGACGAAGGGCTCGTGCGTCCAGCCCATGCCGGCGCGGGTCAGCGCGATCTCGTCGGCACCCAGCGGCTCGCCGTGGGCCTTGGAGGTGCCGGCGCGGTTGGGCGAGCCCTTGCCGATGGTGGTGCGGCAGATCACCAGCGTCGGCTTGGCCGACTGGGCCTTGGCGGCGGTGATGGCGGCGTCCACGGCATTGACGTCATGGCCGTCGACCGGGCCGATCACGTTCCAGCCGTAGGCCTCGAAGCGGCCGCGGGCGTCGTCCACGTACCAGGGCTGGACCTGGCCGTCGATCGAGATGCCGTTGTCGTCGTACAGCGCGATCAGCTTGCCCAGCTTCCAGGCGCCGGCCAGCGCGCAGGCCTCGTGGCTGATGCCTTCCATCAGGCAGCCGTCGCCCAGGAAGGCGTAGGTGTGGTGGTCGACGACGGTGTGGCCGGGCCGGTTGAACTCGGTGGCCAGCAGCTTCTCGGCCAGCGCGAAGCCGACCGCGTTGGTGATGCCCTGGCCCAGCGGGCCGGTGGTGGTCTCGACGCCGGGGGTGACGTGGACCTCGGGGTGGCCCGGGGTCTTGCTGTGCAGCTGGCGGAAGTTGCGCAGCTCGCTCATCGGCAGGTCGTAGCCGGTCAGGTGCAGCAGCGCGTAGATCAGCATCGAGCCGTGGCCGTTGGACAGCACGAAGCGGTCGCGGTCAGCCCACTGCGGATGGGCGGGGTTGTGCTTGAGGTGACGGCCCCACAGCGCGACGGCGATCTCGGCCATGCCCATCGGCGCGCCCGGGTGACCGGAGTTGGCCTGTTGCACGCCGTCCATCGCCAGTGCGCGGATCGCGTTGGCCATCAGCGCCGGGGTGCTGACCGGGGCCGGGTTGGAGGCGTGCGGCTGATCGGCCGCCATGGGCGTGGAGGTGTCGTTCTGGGCCATGCGGGGCGCGACTGCGGAGGTGGGACGTCGGGACATGCGCCGGGTCGGCCGCGGGGCCGGCGGGGCGCGCAGGGGGCTGACGGCGGGGCACTCCGGCCACGGCCGGTGTGCGCGAGCACAGCCGGCGGCAGGGGCAGGGCGCCCGACGAAAGCAGTCCGGCATTCTAGGACTGCCGGCACCGCGACGCTCCCCCCGTGCTTGCCTACACTGCGCAACCGTGGAGCCCGATCAAACCCTGCCCCCTGCGAGCGACGCACCCCTGGCGGCGATCATCCTGGCCGCCGGCCGGGGTGAGCGCATGCGTCCGCTGTCCGACACCTGTCCCAAGCCGCTGCTGCCCGTCGGCGGCCGGCCGATGATCGAGTGGCACCTGCGCGCGCTGGCCGCCGCCGGCGTGCGCGAGGTCGTCATCAACACCGCCTGGCTGGAAACGCAGTTTCCGGCGGCCCTCGGCGACGGCCGCCGCTGGGGGCTGCGCATCCATTACTCGATGGAGGGCCGTGACCACGGCGGCGCGCTGGAGACCGCCGGCGGCATCGCCAAGGCCCTGCCCTGGCTGGGCGAGCGCTTCTGGGTCGTCTCCGGCGACATCGTGGCGCCCGGCTTCCGCTTCGAGGCCGCCGCCGCCCGGGCCTTCGCCGCGCGCGACGACGACGCCCATCTGTGGCTGGTGCCCAACCCCGACTTCCACCCGGCCGGTGACTTCGCGCTGGATACCGACGGCCGCGTGCGCCGCCATGCGGCCGCCGGCAGCGCGGCCCCGCCGCGGCCCTGGACCTATGCCAACCTGGCGCTGATGCACCGCCGCCTGTTCGACGGCCTGGCGCCGGACCGCCCGGCGCCGCTGGGCCCGCGCCTGCATGCGGCGGCCGATGCCGGGCGCATCGGCGGCCAGGTGCTGGACGGCCCCTGGTTCAACGTCGGCTCGCCGGCCCAGCTGGCGGCGCTGGCTGACGGTGCGGTGTTCGGTGCGCTTTTCGCCGCAGCCGCGCGGCCGGACCTCACCGCCACGCAGGAGGCCGGCGATGCGCGGTCCGTCTGACCATCCCTGGCGGCTGGCCGTCATCGGGGCCGGTCCGGCCGGTCTGGCGCTGGCGCTGCAGGCCGCGCGCCGGCTGCCGCAGGCCACCATCACCGTGCACGACGCCCGGCCGCTCGAGCGTGATCTGCTGGCCGATGGCCGCACGCTGGCGCTGTCGCAAGGCAGCGTGCAGTGGCTGCGGCAGCTGGGCGCCTGGCCGGCGGCGCAGGCCGAGCCCATCGTCGACGTGCAGGTCAGCCAGGCGCCGCCGACGCTGATGCCCGGCGGCCGCGAGGCCGAGGTCTGGCTGCGCGCGGCCGAGCTGGGCGTCGAGCAGCTCGGCGCGGTGCTCGGCTACGGGGTGCTGACGCAGGCGCTGCAGCAGGCCTGGCTGGCGCGCGCCGCGGCCGAGCCACAGCGGCTGCACAGCCGCTTCGGCGTCGCGGTCAGCGCGCTCAAGGGGCTGGATGGCGCGGTCGAGGTCGATGCCGGCGTGGTCGAGGCCCATGATCTGGCCATCGTCGCCGAGGGCGGCGTCTTCGCCGAGCAGGCGCGCAAGGCGCTGCGCCACGACTACGGCCAGATGGCCTGGGTCGGCACGGTGGGGCTGCGCGGCGCCACGCGCGGGCTGGCGGTCGAGCGCTTCACGCGCGACGGCCCGGTCGCGCTGCTGCCGCTGCCGGCGGCCGCGCGCCAGCGTCTGCCGGCCGGCACACCGGACGATGTGCGGCCGATGGCGCTGGTGTGGTGCGTGCCGGCGGCCGACGATCCGCTGCTGGCGCTCGACGAGGCCCAGCGCCGCCATGTGCTGGCCACGCGGCTGCCGGAGGTCGCCGGCGAGCTGGTGGCGCTCGGACCGCTCAAGCGCTTCGCGCTCGGCCTGAATGCCGAGACCACGCTGGTGCAGGGCCGCACCGTGCGCATCGGCAACGCGGCACAGACGCTGCACCCGGTGGCCGGCCAGGGCCTGAACCTGGGCCTGCGCGATGCGGCGGTGCTGGTGCAGGCGCTGCGCGAGGCCACGCCGCAGACGCTGGACGGCGCGCTGCGGCGCCTGGAATGGGCGCGCGCGCCGGACCGCTGGTCGATGATCGCCGCCACCGACTTCCTGGCCCGCAGCTTCACCTGGGGCCTGCCGGGCCTGGCCACGCTGCGCGGCCTGGGCCTGGGCGCGCTGCAGGCGCTGCCGCCGCTGAAGGCGGCGCTGGCGCGGCAGATGATGTTCGGCCGGCGCTGAAAGACGCGACGGCCGCCGGGCACAGGCCGGGCGGCCGTCGTGGGGGCGCGCCGTGTGGGCGCGCGCTGCAGGACCACCGGCCGAGGCCGGCGCGGTCCTCAGTCGACCAGGCGGATCTCGACGCGGCGGGCGGCGCGCGGGTCGGCGCCACCGGTGGTCGATTCGGGCTTGCGCAGCGCGACGGCCTCGGCCGGTGCACCGGCGGCCAGCAGCGCGTCGCGCACGCCGATGGCGCGCTGCTTGGCCAGCTCGGCATTCTTGGCCGGGTCGCCCGAGGCGTCGTGGAAGCCGGAGATCACCAGCTTCTTGCCGGCGGCGGCCTGCAGCGCGCGCAGCGCGGCGGCGATCTCGGCCGGGCCTTCGGCCGGCAGCGTGGCACCGCCGACCTCGTAGAACACGGTGCCGGTGACCTCGCCGGCCAGCGGCACGTCGATCATCTCGACCGCGACGGCGGCCGCCGTGGCCACCGCGGCGGCCGGCGCGCTGGCCTCGACCGCGGCCGGGGCGCCGGCAGCCCCGTCGGCCTTGGCCGACAGGCGGTGCCAGACCGCGCCACCGACGACGCTGCCGACCACCAGGGCGGCCGCGCCGAGGGCGATCCACAGACCGATGCGTTCGTTGTTGTCCTTGTCGTCCTGGCTGTTGGACATGGGGGCGCTCCTGCTGGATGTGTGCGTGCCGACGGGAAATCCGGGACCGCGGATGCCGGATGCACCGCGCGGCAGCTCCGGCAGCGCCGCTCAGCTCGCGGGCGCCGGCACGGCACGCCCGTCGAAGGGGATGGCGGGCCTCCGGGTCAACCCGCAAGTGTAGGGGCCGACCGTGGCCGCACGCCTGACGGAGCGGGTCAGCGGCCGGGGCGGCCGGCCCGCGTCACGGCAGGTGCTGACCGGCGTCTCGGGAGGCCGGGCTGTCCGGCATCGACCGCAGTACGGCACTCGGGTATCCCGGGCGGGGGCCCCGGCGGCGGCTCACTCGGCCGCCATCTTCAGGAACAGCTCGCGATCGGGCGTGAAGTTGGCGTGCAGCGGCAGCAGGGCGCCGCCGATGGCCCGGGCGTCCGAGCCGATCATGCCGGCCAGCAGCTGCGGCCGGGTCACGCCCTGCCAGTCGTAGTCGTCGAGCGCCCGGTCCAGCGCCTGCTGCAGGCTGTGCTGCAGGGTGCGGCTGAACGAGCCGTCGAGGATCACGCACTCCAGGTCCAGCAGGCAGGCCGCGCCGTTGACCGCCAGCGCCATCGCGTGGGCGGCCTCGTCGGCCCAGGCTTCGGTGTGGGGCAGCCACGGGGCCTGCAGCGCGCGGTGGTCGGCGGCCGCGCCTTCGTCCAGACCGTGTTCGCGGTAGCGCTGTTCGAGCGCCACCAGCGAGGCCACGCTCAGCAACTGGGCCGGCGGGCGCGGCGCGGCGCGGCGGCCGCTGGCCCGGGCCACGCCCAGCGGCATCGAGCCCACCGCACCGGCGTTGCCGTGCAGGCCGGCGCGCAGCTGGCTGTCGAGCACCAGCCCGCCGCCGATGAAGGTGTCGACGAACAGGTAGAGGAAGCTGCGCACGCTGCGGCCGCGGCCGGCCACCAGCTCGGCCACGCAGGCGGCCGCGGTGTCCTTCATCAGCTCGGTGGGCAGGCCGCAGGCGGTCTCGACGGCGGAGGCCAGATCGATGCCGGGCCAGCGGGCGGCCACCTCGGGCGGCATGTCCAGCAGGGTCTGCCAGCCGCCCAGCGACAGCGGTGCGGCGATGCCGATGCCCTGCAGCCGGTCCTGCCAGGCCGCGGGCAGATCGGCGCGCAGGTCGGCCACGCGGGCGGTGATCTCCTGCAGCAGCAGGTCGGGATCGGGGTAGCGGTAGTCGCGCGTGTAGCGGCGGCGCACCGCGCCGGTGAAGTCCAGCAGCAGCACGTCCATGTTGCGCCGGCCGACCTTGATGCCGATGGCGAAGGCGCCGTCGGGATTCAGCGACAGCGGCACCGAGGGCTGGCCGACCTTGCCGCGCTGAGGATCGCCGCGCACCAGCAGCTCGTCGGCTTCCAGGCGCTTGGTGATCAGCGAGACGGTCTGCGGCGTCAGGTGGGTCAGGCGGGCGATGGCCGCGCCCGGCAGCGCGCCGTGCAGGCGCACGGCCTGCAGCACCACCCGCTCGTTGTACTGGCGCAGGCCCCCCTGGCTGGAGCCGCGGGGGCGCAGACGCGATGTGGCGTCGGCATTCATCGGATCACGGTCGCAGGACAGCAGCGGACAGCGGGCCGGGGCGGCGCACGGGTCGGGTCGGAGGGGTCGTGCGCGCCACGCCGGCCGCGCCGCTCAGCGGGCCAGGGCCTCGCCGAGCACGCCCTTCTTGAACAGGAAGTTCGCGTAGGGCTGCAGCTCGCCGGTGTGCACGATGGCGTAGGCGCCACGCACGCGCTCGTAGAACGCGAAGCGCTCCATCGCCGCGCATTGTGCCGCGCTGGCCCAGCCGGCCTCGCCCAGGCGCTCGACCACCTGGCGCTGCAGCACGCTGCGGTAGCCCTCGGGGGTGTCGCAGACCTGCATGTAGGCCACCGGCTGCGTCACCGCCGCGTCCAGCGGCAGCAGCGACAGCACGGCCTCGGCGGCGCGCAGCGTGCCCACGCCGGCCAGGGAGATGACGGGCTTGCCGCGGCCCAGGCTGGCGGCGGTGAAGTTGGCGTCGGCGATGACGATCTCGTCGCCGTGGCCCATTTCGGCCAGCACCTTCAGCAGGTTCGGCGTCAGCAGGGGATCGATGCCCTTGAGCATGGTCGGGGGTCTCCGCGGTCGAGGGGTGGGGGAACGGTCAGTGGGCCAGGCAGTCGGCCGGGATGTCCTCGGGGCGCATCGCCCCGGTCATCACGGCCACGGTGTCGCTCATGCTGATCTTCTTCGGGTCCAGCACGGCGGCGCGGCGGCCCAGTCGCGCGACGTGGATGCGGTCGGCGATCTCGAAGACGTGGGGCATGTTGTGGCTGATCAGGATCACCGGCAGGCCCTTGTCGCGCACGCGGCGGATCAGCTCCAGCACCATGTTGCCCTCCTTGACGCCGAGCGCCGCGGTCGGCTCGTCCAGGATCACCACGTGCTTGGCGAAGGCGGCGGCACGGGCCACGGCCACGCACTGGCGCTGGCCGCCCGACAGCGTCTCCACCGCCTGGGTCATCGAGCGGATGCCGACCTTCAGGTCGGCCATGCGCTGCATGGCGACCTCCAGCATCTTCTTCTTGTCGAGCATGCGCAGCACGTTGCCGGCGAAGCCCTCGCGCTTGAGCTCACGGCCGAGGAACAGGTTCTCGGCGATGGTCATGGCCGGGGCCACGGCCAGGTCCTGGTAGCAGCATTCGATGCCGGCGCGGCGGGCGTCGATCGGCGTCTGGAAGCGCACCGGGCGGCCGTCCAGCAGGATCTCGCCCTCGTCGGGCACGGTGGCGCCGGACAGGCACTTGATCAGGCTGGACTTGCCGGCGCCGTTGTCGCCGATGACGGCCAGGATCTCGCCGGCGCGCAGTTCGAAGTCGGCGCCATCGAGGGCGGTGACCTGGCCGTAGCGCTTGACCAGGCCCTTGGCCTGCATCACGAGTTGGGGGGTGCTCACGTCTAGTACTCCTTGCGGGTCGGATCCGGGCGTGGGCTCAGCGGCCGCCCTTGCGCGACAGCTGGTCGACGGTGACCGCCAGGATCACCAGGATGCCGGTGACCAGCACCTGGTACACCGAGTCGACGCCCATCAGCGTCAGGCCATTGCGCAGCACGCCGACGACGATGGCGCCGATCAGGGTGCCGAGGATCACGCCGCGGCCGCCGAACAGGCTGGTGCCGCCCAGCACCACGGCGGTGATGGCGTCCAGGTTCTCGGTCTGGCCGGCGTTCGGGTCGCCCACGCCGGTGCGGGCGACGGTCAGCAGCGAGGCGATGCCGTAGAACACGCCCGCCAGCACGTAGACGCCCAGCAGCACGCGTTCGGTCGGGATGCCCACCAGGCGCGTGGCCTCGGGGCTGTTGCCGACCGCGTAGACGTGGCGGCCGGCGGCGGTGTCGCGCAGCCACCACCACATGCCCACGTACATCGCGATCATCAGCAGGGTGCCCCAGGCGATGCTGGTGCCACCGATCTGGAAGGTCTCGCCGAGGGCCGTCATCAGCGGCGGCACGTCGGTCACCGTCTGGCTCTTCGAGTAGAGCTGGGTGATGGCGAAGGCGATGTTGAAGGTGCCGAGCGTGACGATGAACGGCGGCAGCTTGATGCGCGTGACCAGCAGGCCGTTGATCAGGCCGAACAGCGCCGTCACGCCGATGCCGCAGGCGATCGCCAGCGGGGCGGGCAGGCCGAGCTCGACCGCGAACTTGGTCATCACGATGTTGCCCAGCGCCATCACCACGCCGCAGGACAGGTCGATGCCGGCGGTCAGGATGATCAGCGTCTGGCCGATGGCGATCACGCCGACGACCATCACCTGCTGCAGGATCAGCGAGAAGTTCTCGGCGCTGAAGAAGTTGTCGGCGGTCGCACCGAAGAACGAGCAGGCCAGCAACAGGGCGATGAAGGGCCCGAGCTGGCCGATGGGCGGGAGGTTCTGTTTCCAGTTGTCCACGGTGGACCTCACAACACGACGTGCGGGAACGGACCATGCGGCAGCGTCATCCGCAGGGCACGTCGGGGCCTGCGGCGCGCCGGGGGAGGGCGCGGCATGGTCGGGGAATGCAGGGTCCGCGCGAGGGCGGCGGACCGGGCGGACCACCATCGGCAGCGGTCCGCGGGAGGAGTGACGGCCCGTGCACGCGGGGCGTGCGGGCGGGCCGCGGGCGGGATCGGAGAGCGCCGGGTCCCGCCGGGAGCGTCCGTGCGGCCGGAGGAGCGTGGGCTCGACCGGCCGGGCCGGGCGCTCAGTGCGACATCACTTGTTGCCCCAGCACAGGTCCAGACCGGTCTTGGTGTCCTTGCTGTCGACGCCCGCGACCGACTTGCCGGCGATCAGCGTCACGCCGGTGTCGACGTAGCCGCTGGCCTTCTTGCCGCCCTTGGCGTACTCGACGCCGGCCGCCACGCCCATCGAGGCCATCTTCAGTGGGTACTGCTGGCTGGTGGCGGCGATCTTGCCGGCGGCCACGTCCTTCACGCCCTGGCAACCCCCGTCGACGGAGACGATGATGACGTCCTTCTCCTTGCCGGCCTTCTTCAGCGCGTTGTAGGCGCCCGCGGCGGCCGGCTCGTTGATCGTGTAGACGACGTTGATGTCCGGGTTCTTCTGGAGGCAGTTCTCCATCGCGGTCTGGCCCTTGGCCTGGTTGCCGTCGGTGTCGGCCATGCAGACCACCTCGGCCGGCTTGGCCAGCTCGTTGCTGGCGGCGTCCAGCGACTGCAGGCCGTAGCCCTTCAGGAAACCGTTGTGGCGCTGGGCGCCCACCGGGTGGCCGGGGAACAGGTCCAGCGTGGCGATCTTCACCGGCTTGCCGCCCATCGCCACCTTGGCGTACTGGCCGATCAGCTCGCCGGCCTTGTAGTTGTTGGTCGCGAACAGCGCGTCCACCGCCGAGACCGGATCGGTCGGGCTGTCCAGCGCGATGACCTGCACGCCCTTGTCCTGCGCCTTCTTGATCGCCGGGATGATGGCCTTGGCGTCGCTCGGCGTGATCAGGATGGTCTTGGCGCCCTTGGCGACCATGTTCTCGATGGCGGCGACCTGCGTGGCGTTGTCGCCGTCCTTCTTGCCGGCCGCGGTCATCAGCTTGGCGCCCTTGGCCTTGGCCTCCTCGGTCGCGCCTTCCTTCATCTTGACGAAGAAGGGGTTGGTGTCGGTCTTGGTGATCAGGCCGATGACGGGGGCGTCCGCAGCGAACGCGCTGCCCAGGGCGAGGGTCAGGGCCGAGGCGATCAGGGTGGTGCGCATGGAGTCTCCTGCTTCAAGGTGGAGGGTTGTCTTCCGCGGCGGCTGGCCCGCGCCGGGCCGTCGCCGTCATCCGGTCGTGGTCGGTGAGGGGCCCGACGGATGGGCGGATTGTGGGGAGCGTGGTTTAATAAATCAAGTTGATTGATTAATGGAAAACCCGGTCCCCGCTCGTACCCCGCAAGGCGGCGTGCGGCGACAGAATGCGCGCCTTCACCGCGCGGCGGCCGCCCGCGGTGCCGGCGCCCGACGCCGCGACGCCCCTCTTCACGACATCAGGAGACCCCCATGTTCATCGTCTGCGGCGAAGCCCTGTTCGACGTCTTTGCCACCGCCGAGACCGCCACCGGTCTGGCCTTCGACGGGCGCATCGGCGGCTCGCCGTTCAACGTCGCCATGGGGCTGTCGCGGCTGGGCCAGCCGGTGGGCTTCTTCGGCGGCATCGGCACCGGCTTCGCCGGCGAGCGGCTGATGAAGGCGCTGGTCGACGAGCGCATCGCCACCGAGGCCGTGGTGCAGCTCGACGCCCCGACCACGCTGAGCCTGATCGGGCTGGACGCCCGCGGCGTGCCGTCCTACAGCTTCTACGGCGAGGGCTGCGCCGACCGTCTGGTGCGCCCCGCGCACCTGGACCGCATCCCGGCGGCCGCCCGTGCCTTCCACTTCGGCAGCTACGCGATGGTGGTGGCGCCGACGGCCGAGGCCCAGCGCGCGCTGGTCGAGCGCGAGCACGCGCGCAGCCTGATCAGCTACGACCCCAACATCCGCGCCAACGTCGAGCCCGACCTGCAGGTCTGGCGCGACACCCTGGCCTGGATGCTGCCGCGCACCACGCTGCTGAAGGTCAGCGACGAGGACCTGGGCCTGCTGTGGCCCGGCCGTCCGGTCGAGGACTTCGCCGCCGAGGCGCGTGCCGCCGGCGTGCCCTGGGTGGTGGTGACCCGCGGTGGCGAGGGCGCCAGCGGCTGGACGGCCGCCGGCCGCATCGACCTGCCGGGCGAGCGGGTCACGGTCATCGACACGGTGGGCGCTGGCGACACCTTCCAGGCCGCGCTGCTGACCTGGTTGGCCGAGCAGGGCCGGCTGGACCGCGCCGGCGTGGCCGCGCTGGACCTCGACGCGCAGCGCGCCGCGCTCGGCTTCGCGATGCGCGCGGCGGCCATCACCTGCAGCCGCCGCGGCGCCGATCTGCCGCGCCGCGCCGAGGTCTGAACCGCCGCCAGGCAAGCGTCCACGGCCGCCCGGCCTGCCGTCCGCACGTGTCGGCGGTGTTCTGGGCGTCCGGGCGCCGCGCCGGTGGGCCGGTCCGGCCAGCCCCCCTGTTCGAGCGGGTGGGCGCGCGTGCACGCTGCCACGCCCGCGACCGGCTGAAGGGCCTCGGGATGGAGGCAGGGCGACCGTCGGCCTAGACTGACGGACCTGCGGGATGTCCCCGCCGCTGTCCGTCGCGGGCGGCGGTGTACCCGCCCGCCGCTTCCGGTCCGCCCGTCTTCTCCGGCATGTCCCGTTTCCTGATCTCCGTGTGTCCTCCGGCCCGCGGGCCCGTCTCCGCGGCCCCCGCCCGGGCCGTCCTGGCGCTGCTGCTGGCCGCGGCCGCCGTCTGGCCCTGCGCCTCGCGCGCCCAGGCGTCGCACAGCGCGGCCGACGCGCAGCTGAGCGCCGCACTCGGCGGCGGTCGCGACGCCGCCGGCCTGGCGCCGCTGGTCGTGCCCGGCGCCACCCGTGGCCTGGTGCTGCCCGAGCGCATCGCGCTCTGGCGCGATGAGGCGCGCGCGCTGGAGCGGGGCGATGGCGAGCTGCCGCGCGATCCGGCCCGCGCCGCGACGCTGTACTGCCAGGCGGCCCGTCATGGCGACGCCCAGGCCCAGTTCGCCCTCGGCTGGATGCTGGTCAACGGCCACGGCGTCGAGCGTGACGAGGTGCAGGCCGCCCATCTGTTCGCCGCCGCCGCCGAGCAGGGGCTGGAGCAGGCGCGCGGCATGGCCGATCGCATGGGCGCGCCCCGCGGCGACACGCCGCCCTGCCTGAAGCCGGCGCTGCCCGAACTGCCGCCGCCGGTGCGGCCGGCCGCGCCGCAGCTGCCGCCGCAGATGCGCGGCCTGGCACCCGGCACCTGGGTGATGGTCAACGGCAAGCCGATGCAGGTGCCGACCGCCGTGGCGGCCGCCACGAACCGGGCGCGGCCGGCGGCCCTGGCCCAGGGCGCACCGGGCCAGCTGCCGATGCCCGACGGCCCGCTGCCCGGCCATGCGCCGCCGGCCATCGTCGAGTTCGTGCGGCTGGTCGCGCCCGAGTACCGCTTGTCGCCGCAGCTGGTACTGGCCATCATGGCCACCGAGTCGGGCTTCCGCGCCGGCGCCATCTCGCCGAAGAACGCCCAGGGTCTGATGCAGCTGATCCCCGAGACGGCGGCGCGCTTCGGCGTGCGCAATCCGCTCGATCCGGCGCAGAACATCCGCGGCGGCATGGCCTATCTGCGCTGGCTGCTGGCCCGCTTCGAGGGCGATGTCGCGCTGGCGGCGGCCGCCTACAACGCCGGCGAAGGCGCGGTCGAGCGCTATCTGGGCGTGCCGCCCTATGCCGAGACGCTGGCCTACGTGGCCAAGGTGCTGCCGGCCGTCGGCGTGCTGCGCCACCCCTTCGATCCCAAGGCCGGTCCGCCGTCCGAGCGCCTGGCCCTGATGCGCCAGCCGATCCGCGTGCGCTGAGGCGTGGCAGCCGGCCCGGTGACCGGGCGGCCGTGCGGGGCGCGGGGCGCCCGTGGTGATGCTCAACCGTCCATCGCGTCGCCGTGCTCGCCGGCCGCGTGGCGCAGCGCGTCGTCCGCCGTTCCGGCGTCGGCCTCCTCGGGCGTCGCCTTCGGCGGGCGGAAATGCCACCAGCGCAGGGCCTGGGTCAGCGACAGCACCTCGCCCGACTGCGCCGGCGCGTAGCCCGGCAGCGTGGCCAGGGCCTGGGCCCAGGCCGGGCTTTCCAGCGTCTGCCGCAGGCGCTGCACCGCCGGATGTTCCAGCGCGTCCTTCAGGCACACCAGCAGGTAGTCCTCGTCGAGCAGCGGCAGGAAATCGAGGCCGAACTGCCGCGCCGCCGCCTCCACCCCCGGCCCGGCATCGCCATGGCCGCTGGCGATCGCCGCGGCCACCGCCAGGTGGCTGTCCTCGGGCGCGTCCAGGTAGCCGGGAATCTGGCGCGGCAGCAGCCCGTGCTCCAGCAGCAGCTGATCCATCAGCAGCCGGGTGCCGGAGCCGGGCTGGCGGTTGACGAAGCGCAGCGGCGGCTGGTCGCCGCGCGGCGCGTGGCCGGGCACCAGATCGGCCAGCCCGCGCACCGCCGGCCGCAGCCGCGGGCGCAGCATCAGGCCCTGGGTGCGGCGCAGGCAGCCGATCAGCTTGTGCAGACCCGGCTTGAGCAGCGGCTTGAGCGCCTGCGCGAACAGCGACGCACCGGCCGTCGGATGGCGCCGCGCGCCGGACGCATCGAGCGCCAGCGGCGTCAGCACGTCGCCACGGGCGTCGATGCCCAGCGGCGGCACATGGAAGCCGGCGACCAGGCAGCGCCCGGCGGCCAGCGCGCGCAGCGCGTCCACGCTGCCGGCGAAGCGCAGCTCGATGTGCAGGCCCTGGTCGCTGGCCAGATCGCGCAGCAGCGGCAGGCCCAGGTCGTGGCTGGCCCAGACCGTCAGCACATGCTGGCTGCCGTCCAGGGCTTCGGCCAGCACCCGTTGCAACTCGGCGCGCAGGGCCTCGATGTGCGGCACCAGCCGGGTGCGGGCGCGGCGCTCGGCCCACAGCATGCGGTCGGCGAAGGGGGTCAACCGGGCCGGCTGGCCCTGCGACCAGGTCACCAGTGGTTCGCCCAGCGTCTCCTCCCAGCGCCGCAGCGAGCCCCAGACATGGCGGTACGAGGCCCCCAGTGCCTTGGCCGCATGCTGGATCGAGCCGTGGGACTGCAGCGCCGACAGCAGGTCGAACAGCGGGTTGTGCAGGGTGGCCCCGGTCTGGTCGGTGGGTTCGAAGCTGTACTGGAGGTGGACGCCGCGGGCTTGCATGGGCCGGATTGTCGCGGGCGCATCCTGGCCGCCCAACGGCTGTGGCCGGCCTGCGCATCCGGTCTGCGCCAGGGTCTGCGAGCCAGCGCGCTGTCCCGCAGTGAACCTATCGCCTTGCGTCAGACGCCCCCAGAATCCGCCGCCCCGATGTCGTGATGCAGCGCGGCGGTGGTTGACGGGGCCGGCGCGCGTCGCGAGCCCTCGGCCGGCGTGCGGTACAACCCCGGCCATGCACCCTGACGAAGACCAGACCTTCATTCCGGCGTCCTTCGACGCCCTCTACCGCGATGCCCGCGGCCGCCTGAGCCTGCCCCGTGACGACTTCCGCCAGCGCTACGAGCTGTGCGAGGACATGGCGCAGATGCTGGTCGATCCCAGCGCGGAGCGGCTGCACGCGATGGGGCTCAGCGAGGACCTGGTGCTGGCGCGCACCCGCGACGCGCTCGGTGCCGAAGGCGGCGGCTTCAGCGCCGACGAGGCCGCCTGGATCGCGACCCGCCTGGCCGAGTTGCTGGGCTGGACCTGGGCCGAGGCGCTGCCGGCGCCCGACGCGTCCCTTCGGCGCGCCTGATCCGCTCCCGCTCGTTCCTGCCGGCCGCCGTACGCGGCCTGCGCCGCGAACAGCACCGGCTTCCCCGCCTGCCTGCGCCGCACTCGGTCATGCGGGCTGACATAGCATGCACACTGCACCCGCTTCCACGGATTCCACGGAGAACCTCATGCATCCCCTGCTCGCCGCCAAGGACAAGGACGACAAGGCCGCTGCCGCCGACAAGACCGACCGCCTGGAGGAACAGCTGTCGTTCAAGAGCCGCTACGTGCTGGTGTTCGGCGAGATCAACGACAAGCTGGCCCAGGCCACCTGCCGTCGCCTGCTGGCGCTGGCCGCCGACAGCGACGCGCCGATCACGATGCTGATCTCCTCGCCGGGCGGCCACGTGGAGAGCGGCGACGCCATCCACGACATGATCCGCTTCATCAACGCGCCGGTGACGACGGTGGGCACGGGCTGGGTCGCCAGCGCCGGCGTCCACATCTACCTGGCCGCGCCGAAGGAGCGCCGGGTCTGCCTGCCCAACACCCGCTTCATGATCCACCAGCCGGCCGGCGGCGCCGGTGGCCAGGCCACCGACATCGCGATCCAGGCGCGCGAGATCGTGCGCACCCGTGAGCGCATCGCCCGCGTCGTCGCCACCCAGACCGGCAAGCCCTACGAGACCGTGGCCGCCGACATGGAACGCGACTTCTGGATGAGCGCCCAGGAGGCGATCGCCTACGGCATCGTCTCGCGCGTGATCGAGCGCCAGACCGACCTGGCCTGATCACGTCCCGCGAGGGGCGGGGTGGCGCGCCGCTGGCCGCCACGGGGCCGGGGCTCTAGGATGTCGCCCATCTTCCGTGCTGGATCCGGAGCCCGCGCCATGCCTGCCCGTCCCCATCCGTCCCGTCTTCTGTCCGCGGCCGCGGGCCGTGCCCTCGGCGTGACGGCCGCGTGCGCCGTCGTGTGCTGCGGTGCGCTGCTGCTGGCCGGCGGCGTCCGGGCCCAGTCCGCGGGCGAGGCGCCGGTGCTCCAGCCGGGCCAGGTCAGCGAGAGCGTCCTGGTGGACGCGCTGGCGCTGGACGAGCCGGCCGCCCCCGCCGCTGCCCCCACCGACGGCATGACCGCCCGCGGTCTGCGTCCGGCGCCCGCCGCCGCAGCGGCCGTGACCCAGGCGGCCCAGCGCAAGCCCGCCGGCCCCGGCAAGGCCAGCCTGCTGATCACCTTCACCACGGGCTCGGCCGAGCTCACGCCCGAGAGCCAGACCGTGCTGGCGACGGTGGCCAAGGCCCTGCAGTCCGACCGCCTGGCCGGTTTCAGCTTCAGCGTCGAGGGCCATGCCGATCCGCGCGGCGGCGATGACGTCAACCAGAAGCTGTCGGCGGACCGTGCGGCCTCGGTCGCGCAGTTCCTGACCCGCCGTCACGGCATCCCGGCCGATCGCTTGGCGCCGGTCGGCAAGGGCTCGACCGAACTGCTCAACACCCGCCGCCCCGATGCACCGGAGAACCGCCGGGTGACCCTCGTCACGCGGCGCTGAGGCCCGCGGGGCGCCTCGGCGCCGTCTGCGGGCCGGCTATGCTGCGGGCCCGCAACGCCCTTTCCGTCCCTCGGCCATGTCCCAGCTTTCCCTGCGCGCCGCCATCGTCGATCTCGACGGCACGATGGTCGACACCGTCGGTGATTTCGACGCCGCCCTCAACCGCATGCTGGCCGAGCTCGGCCTCGGCGCGGTCGACCGTGCCTTCATCGAGCGCACCGTCGGCAAGGGCAGCGAACACCTGATCCGGCAGACGCTGGCGGCCGTCGGCGCCGATGTGGCGCGCCACTACGACGCGGCCTGGGCCGCCTACCAACGCCACTACCTGGCGATCAACGGCAGCGCCTCCGAGGTCTATCCCGGCGTCGTCGAGGGCCTGGCCGCGCTGCGCGCCGCCGGTCTGCGCCTGGCCTGCCTGACCAACAAGCCGGCCGCCTTCGCCCGGCCGCTGCTGGCGGCCAAGGGCCTGGACGGCTGGTTCGAGCAGGTCTTCGGCGGCGACGATTTCCCGCGCAAGAAGCCCGACCCGCTGCCGCTGCTGGAGACCTGCAAGGCCCTCGGCGTCGAGCCGGCCGACACCGTGATGATCGGCGACTCCAGCAACGACGCCCAGGCCGGCCGCGCCGCCGGCTGCGCGGTGGTGCTGGTGCGCTACGGCTACAACCACGGCGAGCCGGTCGAGGCCTCGGCGCCGGATGCGGTGCTCGACCGCCTGGACGGCCTGGACTGGGCCGGCTGGGTGCGCCGGACCGGTGGCACGGTGTCCGCCTGAGGGCCTCCCGGTCGCCCGTGGTGCCGTGATCACCCGCGCCGTCGCGCGCCTCGCGCCGCTTGACGCCCTGACGGACGGCGCTGCTATGATCGACCGCATGACCACCCGGCGCGATCAGACTGCACAGTCGTCCGCGAGGGCCGCAGGCCGAGGAGCCTGGCCCTGGCGACGCTGGCCCGTTTCCGTCTGATCGGCTGCCTGCCCGTCGCCCTCCAAGCGCCCGCGACCGTCTCCCCGACGCGTTCCGGCCCCGCCTGAACCGGCCCGGCGCACAGCCCGAACAGGGGTGTGTTCCGGCGTCAGGCCTTCCGGCCCTGGCGACCGCCCGGCCTCTCCGGCCCGTGCCCACCGTGGCAGCCCCTGGATTCCCGCACACACCGAACGGCCCGCGCGTGCCGGTCGTGCCCTGACGGGCGCGGTCCGCACAGGCCGTCTCCAGGGCTTGAGGAGGCCCCCATCGTGATCACCGAACTGGAATTCAAGAGCCTCGCCTCGCAGGGCTACAACCGCATCCCGCTGCTGTCCGAGGCCTTCGCCGACCTCGAGACGCCGCTGTCGCTCTACCTGAAGCTCGCCGGTGGCGAGAAGCACAGCTTCCTGCTGGAGTCCGTCGTCGGCGGCGAGCGTTTCGGCCGCTACAGCTTCATCGGCCTGCCGGCGCGCACCCTGGTGCGGGCCACCGGCTTCGTCACCGAGGTCGTCACCGACGGTCAGGTGGTCGAGCGCCACGAGGGCAACCCGCTGGAGTTCATCGAGGCCTACCAGCAGCGCTTCAAGGTCGCGCTGCGTCCGGGGCTGCCGCGCTTCTGCGGCGGTCTGGCCGGCTACTTCGGCTACGACGCGGTGCGCTACATCGAGCCCAAGCTGGCCCGGACGCAGAAGCCCGGCGGCCTGGACACGCCCGACATCCAGCTGCTGCAGACCGAGGAGCTGGCGGTCATCGACAACCTGAGCGGCCGCCTGTATCTGATCGTCTACGTCGACCCGGCCCAGCCCGAGGCCTACTTCCGCGGCAAGAAGCGCCTGGCCGATCTGACCGACAAGCTGCGCTACAGCGTCACCGCACCGACGGTCAAGCGCGGCCCCAGCTACGCGATCGAGCGCGAGACCAGCCGCGAGCAGCTCGAGGCCGCCGTCGAGCGCACCAAGGGCTACATCGCCGCCGGTGACTGCATGCAGGTCGTCATCGGCCAGCGCCTGAAGAAGCGCTACACCGAGAGCCCGCTGTCGCTCTACCGCGCGCTGCGCTCGCTGAACCCGTCGCCCTACATGTACTACTACGACATGGGCGACTTCCAGATCGTCGGCGCCAGCCCCGAGATCCTGGTGCGCCAGGAGGACACGGCCGACGGCCGCAAGGTCACCATCCGCCCGCTGGCCGGCACCCGTCCGCGCGGCGCCACGCCCGAGCAGGACGCGGCGCTCGCCACCGAGCTGCAGGCCGACCCCAAGGAACGGGCCGAGCACCTGATGCTGATCGACCTCGCCCGCAACGACATCGGCCGCATCGCCAAGACCGGTTCGGTCAAGGTGACCGAGGCCTTCGCCATCGAGCGCTACTCGCACGTGATGCACATCGTCAGCAACGTCGAGGGCCTGCTGCAGGAGGGCGCGACCAGCCTCGACGTCTTCCGCGCCACCTTCCCGGCCGGCACGCTCAGCGGTGCGCCCAAGATCCGCGCGATGGAGATCATCGACGAGCTGGAGCCGGTCAAGCGCGGCATCTACGGCGGTGCCTGCGGCTACCTGAGCTTCGCCGGCGACATGGATCTGGCCATCGCGATCCGCACCGGCATCGTCCAGAACCAGACGCTGTACGTGCAGGCGGCGGCCGGCGTGGTCGCCGATTCGGTGCCCGAGCTCGAATGGAAGGAGACCGAGCACAAGGCGCGCGCCTTGCTGCGTGCCGCCGAACTGGTGGAAGAAGGCTTCTGAAGGCGACGGATCGAAGAGGAAAAACGACCATGCTGCTGATGATCGACAACTACGATTCCTTCACCTTCAACATCGTCCAGTACTTCGGTGAACTGGGCCAGGAGGTCAAGGTGGTGCGCAACGACGAGATCTCGGTCGAGGAGATCGGCGCGCTGGATCCCGAGTACCTGGTGTTCTCGCCGGGGCCGTGCTCGCCGGCCGAGGCCGGCGTCTGCGTGCCGGCCATCCAGGCCTACGTCGGCAAGCTGCCGATCCTGGGCGTGTGCCTGGGCCACCAGAGCATCGGGGCGGCGCTCGGCGGCCGCATCGTGCGCGCCCAGCGCCAGATGCACGGCAAGACCAGCACCATCACCACCGACCGCCAGGGCGTGTTCCGCGACCTGCCCGAGCAGTTCGACGTCGTGCGCTACCACTCGCTGGTGATCGAGCGCGAGACCTGTCCGGCCGAGCTGGTGGTGACGGCCACCAGCCCGGACGGCGAGATCATGGGCGTGCGCCACCGCGATCTGGCCGGCACCGACCATCCGCTGGAAGGGGTGCAGTTCCACCCCGAGAGCATCCTGTCCGAGCACGGCCACGCGATGCTGCGCAACTTCCTGCGCCGCGGCCGGGCCTGAGCGGCCGGTCCTGCGCAGCCGCTGGCATGGGCCGCAACCGCAGGCCGTCGATGGCGCCGCCGGTCCCGGCCTGCGCCGGCCGCAGCCCGGACCGGGGCCGGTCAGTGCGGCTGTCGGCGGTGCGTGGCCAGCGCCAGGCCCGCCAGGGCCAGGCCGGCCAGCGCGAAGCTGGACGGCTCGGGCACCGGCTGCGCGCTGGCCGCGCTCCAGCTGCCGCTGCGGCCGACGTCGGCGGCGTCCTCGGCCATCCAGGCCTGCAGCGTGAAGCCCGACAGGTCGAAGCCGTGCTCCGTCTCCATCGGCAGGCCGGTGGTGAAGGTCCACCGCGTGCTGGTCACGGGGGCGTACCAGGGCGAGTCGATGGTCAGCGGCTCGGCCGTCTGCAGCAGGAAGCTGACGGCGGCGTCGCCGGACATCGCGGCCGACAGGCTGCCCGTCCACGCCAGCACCTGGAACGACACCTGGCCGGCCAGCGCCGAGACATAGTCGAAGGTCCAGCTGGACGTGTCGCTGCCGGTGACCGTCACGACGGCCGTGGCATCGCTCTCGCAGTCCATGCACCAGCCGCTGTAGGTGTAGGTGCCCGGCTCTGCCAGACCGGCGGTCTGGGGCGGCATCACGACGGTGGCCTGGACGGTGGAGGCCAGACCGAGGGTGGCGAGGGCCAGCGCGAGTGCGCGCGGCAGGTGGGCAACGGACATGTTCGGGTTCCGGTGTGCGGGTCGACAGGCGACAGGGGGACCGCCCGGACGCTGTCGAGCCGCCACGGGAGAGCGCGTCGCACCGGACCGGTGCACGAACGCGCCGCGATCATGACGGAGCCGACGGCATCCGATGTCCGCAAGCGTCCCCGCAGCCAAGGGGCAAAAGGTTTCCGGATGTGTCCGGATCCGTCCTGGTCGGCGGGGCGCCCGCAGGCCGTGAGCCTGCCGCCGCCGTGGGTCCACTGGCTAGACTGGCGCACCGCGTGTGCGTCCCCTCCGATGTGGCCTGCACGGGCCGGACTTTCTTTCGACAAGAGCACGACATGACGATCAGCAACACCGACGCCCTGACCCGCGTCATCGAGCACCGCGAGATCTTCCACGACGAGATGCTGGCGCTGATGCGCCGCATCATGGCCGGCGAGATGTCGCCGGTGATGATCGCCGCGCTGTCCGTCGGCCTGCGCGTGAAGAAGGAGACCATCGGCGAGATCGCCGCCGCGGCCCAGGTCATGCGCGAGTTCGCCACGCCGGTGCCGGTGCGTGACCGCGGTCGTCTGGTCGACATCGTCGGCACCGGGGGGGATGGTTCGCACACCTTCAACATCTCCACCGCCTCGGTCTTCGTCGCCGCGGCGGCCGGCGCGCGGGTGGCCAAGCACGGCGGGCGCAGCGTGTCGTCGACCTCGGGCTCGGCCGATGCGCTGGAGGCCCTCGGCGCGCGCATCGATCTCGCCCCCGAGCAGGTCGCCGCCTGCATGGAGGAGACCGGCATCGGCTTCATGTTCGCGCCCAACCACCACGCGTCGATGAAGCATGCCGCGCCCGTGCGCAAGGAGCTCGGCGTGCGCACGATCTTCAACATCCTCGGTCCGCTGACCAACCCGGCCGGCGCACCCAACCAGCTGCTGGGCGTGTTCCATCCCGATCTGGTCGGCATCCTGGTGCGGGTGCTGCAGCGCCTGGGCAGCGAGCACGTGCTGGTCGTCCACGGCATGAACGGCATGGACGAGATCTCGCTGTCCGGCGAGACCCTGGTCGGCGAGCTCAAGGACGGCGAGGTGCGCGAGTACCGCATCCATCCGGCCGACCTCGGCCTGCCGGTCTACGACACGCGTGTGCTGCGGGTGGCCGACCGCGAGGAATCGGTGCAGTGCATCCGCCGCGTGCTGGCCGACGAGGACGGTCCGCACCGCGACATCGTGCTGCTCAACAGCGGTGCCGCGCTGTATGCGGCCGGTGTCGCCGAGTCCATCGCCGACGGCGTGCGCCGGGCCCGCGAGGTGGTGCGCAGTGGCGCCGCTGCCGAGCGGCTGGCGCAGTTCGTCGCCTGCACGCAGCGTCTGCAGGGGGCCTGAGGCCTCCCGAGGGTCCGTGCTCCGTTTTCCCCTTTCGAACCATTGCCCATGTCCGACATCCTCCAACGCATCGTCGAGGTCAAACGCCAGGAGGTGCCCGCCGCGCGTGCCCGGCGCAGCGAGGCCGCCCTGCACGATCTGGTCGCCCGGCAGAGCGCGCCACGCGGCTTCGCCGCCGCGATGCAGCGCCGGGTGGCCGACGGCCGCAGCGCCGTGATCGCCGAGATCAAGAAGGCCAGCCCCAGCAAGGGCGTGATCCGCGCCGATTTCCGTCCGGCCGAGATCGCCACCCAGTACGAGGCCGCCGGCGCCACCTGCCTGAGCGTGCTGACCGACGTGCAGTTCTTCCAGGGCGCCGATGCCTACCTGGAGCAGGCCCGCGCGGCCTGCGCGCTGCCGGTGCTGCGCAAGGACTTCATGGTCGATCCCTACCAGGTGCTGGAAGCGCGCGCCATCGGCGCCGACTGCATCCTGCTGATCGCCGCCTGCCTGTCCG
This sequence comes from Pseudaquabacterium rugosum, assembly GCF_038066575.1. NCBI lineage: Bacteria > Pseudomonadati > Pseudomonadota > Betaproteobacteria > Burkholderiales > Sphaerotilaceae > Pseudaquabacterium > Pseudaquabacterium rugosum. The sequence goes on from NZ_JBBUTF010000033.1 coordinate 44,026, forward strand.
ATGCGCAGATGGGCGAGCTGGAGGACTGCGCGAGCGGCCTCGGCCTGGACGTGCTGGTCGAGGTCCACGACGGCGACGAACTGGAGCGGGCGCTGCGCCTGCGCACGCCGCTGGTGGGCATCAACAACCGCAATCTGCGCACCTTCGAGGTCTCGCTGCAGACCACGCTGGACCTGCGGGCCCGGGTGCCGGCCGATCGTCTGCTGGTGACCGAATCCGGCGTGCTCGCGCCGCAGGACGTGCAGACGCTGCGCGCGGCCGACATCCACGCCTTCCTCGTCGGCGAGGCCTTCATGCGGGCGGCTGATCCGGGTGCCGCGCTGGGCGCGCTGTTCGCGTGAGCCGCCGCCTGCGCCCTCCGGCGGGCACGGCCACCCTCGAAGGATTCGATCCACCGGTCGAGGCCCCGGCGGCGAGCCGGTCCGCCGCCCCTGCCGACCGGCTGTCCGTCGGCCTGGATGTCCTGCTGGCCGATGCGCCTGCCGATTGGTCGGATGTGCTGCAGGCTTGGCGGGCCGGCCCTGCCGGCCGGGCCGTGGCGGAGGCGCTCGGCCGCCGGCTGGATGCGGGGGCGGTGATCCATCCGGCCTCGCCGCTGCGGGCGCTGGCCCTGACGCCTCGGGCCCGGGTGCGTATCGTCATCCTGGGGCAGGACCCGTACCACGGCCCTGGCCAGGCCGAGGGCTTGGCCTTTTCGGTGCCGCACGGGGTGCCGCGCCCACCCAGCTTGCGCAACATCGACGTCGAGCTCGCGCGCGACCTGGGCGTACCGGTGCCGTCGCACGGTCATCTGGGCGACTGGGCACGGCGTGGCGTGCTGCTGCTGAACACCGCGTTGACGGTCGAGGCCGGCCAGGCAGGCTCCCACGCCCGGATCGGCTGGGCGCCGCTGACCGACGCCTTGATCACGGCCACGGCGGCCGATCCTGGCGTCCGGGCGTATCTCCTGTGGGGGGCGCATGCGCAGTCCAAGGCGGCCCTCATCGAGGCCGCTGGCGGTGGGCGGCATCTGGTGCTGATGGCCAACCATCCCTCGCCCTTGTCGGCCCGGCGTCCGCCGCAGCCGTTCATCGGCTGTGGCCACTTCAGCCGCCTGGCCGCCTGGTGCGCCGCTCAGGGGTTGCCGGAGCCTGACTGGCGACGCTGATGGCGGGGGCGTTGAGCCTGCGCCCCGTGCAACAGCCCCGCCGATTCGGGGCAACCCCAGGTTTTTGAAGATTTTTGTGCGAAAGGGCTTGCGCACTCAGGGTGACATGGCTATAGTTCGAAGTTCTTCGCCACGGAGGGGTGCCCGAGTGGCTAAAGGGGGCAGACTGTAAATCTGTTGGCTTACGCCTACGCTGGTTCGAATCCAGCCTCCTCCACCAGTGCGAAGAATGGCTTTTGTCCGAATGGGTGCCGCGATCAGCGGTATTCGTTTGGTAGCAAAAGCCGGTGCATCGGCCTGAAAGCGTTGCGCAACAATTCGGAGTCCTGTGAGGTCCTGATGCGGGCCTCACGGGTGGCTAGGCGGGAGTAGTTCAATGGTAGAACCTTAGCCTTCCAAGCTAATGACACGGGTTCGATTCCCGTTTCCCGCTCCAGCATCCGTCGGTGCAATGCCGATCGCTCTTTTGGTGTCGCCTGTCTGAAGGCAGTGGTCGATACTGGTCTGGATTCATCGCGAGTCCAGACCTGTGTCGATGCCCATGTGGCTCAGTGGTAGAGCACTCCCTTGGTAAGGGAGAGGTCGCGCGTTCGATCCGCGCCATGGGCACCACCCTCACACCGTACCCGTATCCTTTCACTCACTTCCTGTTCGACCGCGAGGAGCGCGCAACATGGCAAAGGGCAAGTTCGAGCGGACCAAGCCGCACGTCAACGTCGGCACGATCGGTCACGTCGACCACGGCAAGACCACGCTGACGGCAGCGATCACCACGATCCTGGCCAAGAAGTTCGGCGGTGAGGCCAAGGCCTACGACCAGATCGACGCGGCGCCGGAAGAGAAGGCTCGCGGCATCACGATCAACACCGCGCACGTCGAGTACGAGACGGAGAACCGTCACTACGCGCACGTGGATTGCCCGGGTCACGCCGACTACGTGAAGAACATGATCACGGGTGCCGCCCAGATGGACGGCGCGATCCTGGTGTGCTCGGCCGCTGACGGCCCGATGCCCCAGACCCGCGAGCACATCCTGCTGGCCCGTCAGGTCGGCGTGCCGTACATCATCGTCTTCCTGAACAAGTGCGACATGGTCGACGACGCCGAGCTGCTCGAGCTCGTCGAGATGGA